>NZ_QOWC01000006.1 GCF_003574465.1 Methylobacterium crusticola | reverse complement strand
TCAGGGCCGGCTCAGGCGGCCGCTCGGAACGTCCGGGGGATGCCGGCCCGGCCGACACTGCCGTGAAGCGGCTCGCCCGCGAGCCCTTCCCGCAGGAACGCCCGCGTCGCCACGAGCGCCTCCAGGTCGATCCCCGTCCTCAATCCCATGCTCTCCAGCAGGAACACGAGGTCCTCCGTCACGATGTTGCCGGACGCGCCGGGCGCGAAGGGGCAGCCCCCGAGGCCGGCCAGGGACGCGTCGAAGTGGCGGACGTCGACGTCGAGTCCCGCCAGCACGTTGGCCAGGCCGAGCCCCATCGTGTCGTGGAGGTGGAGCTTCTGGAACGCCCCGCCCGCCGCCGCGCGGGTCGCGCGAACGAGGCTGCGGATCGCGTTCGGGGCGGCGTAGCCGACCGTATCGGCGAGGCTGACGCGGTCGGCTCCGGCCTGCAACAATGCGGTCGCGACTTCGACCACGCGCCGCTCCGGCACGGCGCCCTCGAACGAGCAGCCGAACGCGGTGGCGCAGGCCGTCTCGACCAGCACGGGTTCATCCTGCGCCCGGAGCCAGGCGACCAGGCGCGCCACCTCGGCCACCTGCTCGTACGTCCCCTTGTTGATGTTGGAGCGGCTGTGGGTCTCGCTGACCGACACCGGAATGACCAGACTCCGGCACCCCGCCGCGTAGGCGAGGCGGGCGCCCGTCTCGTTCGGCACGAGGGCGATGGTCTCCAGGCCGGCGATCGCGACCGTGTGCCCGACGACGTCCGCCGTGTCCGCCATCTGTGGCACGTGCCTGGGCGACACGAAGCTGCCGACCTCCATGTGTGCCACGCCCGCCGCCGCCATCGCGTCGATCCAGCGCAGCTTGGTTGCCGTGGGCATGGTGGCCTTGGCCATCTGCAGGCCGTCGCGGGGGCCGACCTCGTAGATTGTCGCGTGATCCGTCATCGATCGTCTCCTGTCCATTCGTCGCGTCGCGGGCTGGATCGGCCGCGCGGGCCGTCGGTCGCGAACTCGGGAACGGCCGCGACGACCGGCCTCCCGATCGCCGCCGGGCCGCCGGCGCTCAGCCGGCCTTGGCGTCCTCTGCCGCGCGCAGCGACGCGATCAGGGCGGTCTGCGCGTACTCGAGCGCCGCGGTGGTCGTCATGTTGCCCATCGCGTAGTAGGCCTGTCGCCCCACCATCATGGCTCCGCCGCTGCGCCGCTCGAGCTCCGCCACCCTGGCCCGGACGGCGTCCCACAAGCGCTCCGAGGGCACGGCCGCGTTGATGAGGTTGAGCCGGAGCGCCTCGGCCGCGTCGATGCGGCGTCCCGAGTAGAACAGGTCGAAGGCGATCTTGGGCGGCAGCCCCCGCCGGGCGACCGCCATGGCCAGCATGGGAAAGAGGCCGTTCTCGATCTCCGGGTAGGCGTACTGCGCCGTGTCGGCCGCGATGGCGAGGTCGGCCGCCTCGAGCAGGCTCATGCCACCCGCCAGGCAATGGCCGTTCACCGCGGCGACGACGGGGACACGGCTGCGCCCGAGCCGCTCCTGGAGCACCGTGAAGGCGCGCGCGTAATCGAGCTGATCCTGCAGCTTGCCCACCGGGTAGCCGCCGATCCGGCCGCCGGCACAGAAGTACTCGCCCCGTCCAGTCAGGACGAGCGCACGGACAGAAGCGTCCCGATCGATGACGCCGACCTGCTCGATCATGGCGTCCATGGTCGCCATGTCGATCCTGTTGTGATCCTCAGGCCGATTGATCTCGAAGACGGCGGCTGCGCCCTCGCGGCGCACCTCAAGCGTGGCTGGCATGAACCATCTCCTCCCCGGTTCCCTTTTTTCCGCACGGAACCACCGGGGACCCTCTTGCCATATCCTGGATATATCTGCAATATGGTTCGAGGAGATCGAGCATGACGGACGCCATCCCGTTCAAGGGCAAAGCCCCCCACGCCTACCGTGAGCTGAAGCGGCGCATCCTGACGTTCGCGCTCGAGCCGGGGCAGCTGCTGAACGAGGCGGACCTCGTCGACGAGCTGGCTCTCGGCCGCACGCCGATCCGCGAGGCCATCCAGCGCCTCGCCGCGGAGAAGCTCGTGGTGGCGCGGCCCCGCCAGACGCCGTTCGTGGCCCCGATCCTCGCCCACGAGCTCGCCGAGATCGTCGAGATCAGGCTCGTGCTGGAGGTGCCGGCGGCGCGCCTGGCGGCCGAGCGCGGCAGCGCCCAGCAGCGCGAGCGGCTCGGGATGGCGGGCACCCAGTTCCGGGAGCACGCGGGCCGCCCGGACGACGGAACCGGGATCCTGACGAGCGACGCGGCGATCCACGGCCTGATCGCGGCCATGAGCCGCAACACGTTCATGGCCGACTACGCCGAGCGGCTCGCCTCGTTCAGCCAGCGCATCTGGTGGCTCTCCGTCCAGAACACGCATCGCGACGAGGGCTTCGTGCGCTGCCACGACGAGCTGATCGCGACGGTCTGCGCGGGCGACGTCAACGCGGCGGGACGCGCGGCCGAAGCGCACGTCGAATTGTTCCGGACGCGTCTCGGACGCCTGCTGCAGGTGATCCCGACCGGCGCGGTGACCGGGGAGGCTCCGCTCCGCCCGGACCGGAGCGCACCCGGCTCGGCTTAGACGGCGGCCGGCCGAGGCCGGCGCCGCTCACGGACCGGAGCAGCCCACGAAGGCGCCCGGGTAGCCACAGGGAGGACGACGTGACGACATCGCATTCCAGCACGCGGCGAGCCTGGCTGCAGGGCGCGCTCCTCGGCTCGGCCGCCCTCGCGGCGCCCGCGATCCTGACCCGGCCGGCGAACGCGGCGGAGTTCGCGTTCAAGCTCGCCACCACGATCCCGCCGAACCACCCGATCAACGCGCACGCGCAGAGAGCCGCGGACGTCATCGCCGAGCAATCCGGCGGACGCCTGAAGCTCGACGTCTATCCCGGCTACATGCTCGGGAGCTCGACGTCGGCGTTGTCGCAACTCCGCTCCGGAGGCCTCGAACTCGTGACGCTGTCGGGATCGGTGCTGTCGACCCTCGCCCCGGTCACGACGATCTACAACACCGCCTTCGCGTTCAAGGATTACGACCAGGTCTGGCAGGCCCTCGACGGTGCCCTGGGCGAGCACCTGCGCAAGCGCATCGCCGCCGTCGGCCTGCACGCGTTCGACAAGCAGTGGGACCTCGGCTTCCGGCACATCACCTCGGGATCGAAGCCGATCCGGGGGCCCGCCGACCTGCGCGAGACCAAGATCCGCGTTCCGGTCGCCCCGCTCTTCGTCGCCTGCTTCAAGGCGCTCGGCGCAGCTCCGACGCCGATCAACTTCGACGAACTCTACACCGCCTTGCAGACCAAGGTGGTCGATGCCCAGGAGAACGATCTCCTGGTGGTACAGACGGGCAAACTGTACGAGGTGCAGAAGAACTGCGCCCTGACCGGGCATATCTGGGACGGCTACTTCACGCTGACGAGCGCGCGCACGCTGAAGACGCTGCCCGCCGATCTGCGCACGATCCTGGAGACGAACCTCAACAAGGCCGCGATCGACGAGCGCGCCGAGGTGAGGAGCCGGACGGATGCCGTGCGCAAGGAGGTCGAGGCGGCCGGCCTGGCGTTCAACGAGGTGGATCGCGACGCCTTCCGGGCGGTGCTGAAGAAGTCCGGCTTCTACGGCGAGATGCGCGCCAAGTTCGGCGACGAGACCTGGGCGATCCTCGAATCGACGGTCGGCCCGCTCGCATGACGGCCGGGCGCACTCTCGCCGACGGCCCTCGCGCGACCGTGATCGAGGAGATCGTCGCGGTCACGACCGGGCTCGACTGCGGGCGGCTGCCCGCCTCGGTGCTCGCGAAGGCCAGGCTCTGCGTCCTCGACACGGTCTCGGCCTGCCTGACGATCGGCACGACACCCGGGAGCGAGGCGGCCCTCGCAGTGCTGGTTCCGCCCCGGCCCGGGGAGGGCGGCAGCCGGGTCTTCGGCCGCCCGGACCGGGCGGACATGGAGGCCGCGGCCTTCGTCAACGCGGTCTCGGCCGCCGCGAGCATCCGGACGGACACGCACCCGGCCTCCGCGAGCCATCCCGGCATGGTCGTGATCCCGGCCGTCCTCGCGGCGGGCGAGGCCGGCCGCGTGAGCGGGGCGGCGGCGCTCGCGGGCATCGTCGCGGGCTACGAGGTCATGATCCGGCTCGGGCTCGCGGTCATCACGCCCGAGCTTGCCGCGATCTTCCGGCCGACCGGGCTGCTCGGTCCGGGTCCCGCCGCCGCGGCCGCGGCGCGCGCGCTCGGGCTCTCCCGATCGGAAGCGGTGCGCTCCATGGCGCTCGCCTGCCACACGGCGGGCGGCTTCAACGAGTGGGTTCATGCCGGAACCAACGAGCACGTCTACCACGCCGGGTTCGCGGCCCGCAGCGCCCTCGCGGCGGTGCGCCTCGCCCGGGCGGGCGCCCAGGCCGCGCCGAGCGTGCTCGAGGGGCGGTCCGGGCTGCTCGCGGGCTTCTCGGCGCTCGCGCGGGCCGATTTGGTCACGGAGGGGCTCGGGCGCCGCTTCCTGATCGAGGACATCGTCCACAAGCCGACGCCGGCCTGCGTGTTCGCGCAGGCGCCGATCCAGGCCGCCGCCCGCCTGCTCGCGGAGGGTCCGCTCGACCCCGAGGCCGTGCGGCAAGTCGAGATCGCCACCACGCAGCGGGCCGTCCTCTTCCCGGGCTGCGACAACCCGGGTCCGTTCGCCGACCTGACGGCCGTGCAGCAGAGCATTCAGTTCGCCGTCGCGGCCGTGCTGGCAGCCGGCGGCGTTCGCGAGGCATCCTGGAGCCGGACCGACGATCCGCGCGTCGCGCAGTTGGCGACGCGGTGCAGGCTCCTGGCGACCGAAGGCCCGGACCAGGACGGACGCCAGCCCGTGCACCTGCGGGTGTGGCTCCGGGACGGGACGAGGCGAGAGGCGCGCGTCGCGGACTTCCGCTCCATGTCCGAGGATGATCTCGCCTCACGCTTCCTCGCGGCGGCCCGGCCGGTGCTCGGGGAGAGCCGCGCCGAGGCGGCTCTCCGGGGGATCCTGCGCCTGGATGCGGCTCCCGACATCAACGACGTGACCGGCCTCCTCGCTCCGCCCCCCTCGCTCCACCCCTCTCAGGATCGCCCATGACCTCGCAAAAGCCAGCCGGGGCCGGCACGCCCGCGGCCACCACCGGTCCCCTCCGCGGATTGAAGGTGCTCGAGCTCGGCCACTTCATCGCGGCGCCGTTCTGCACGCGGATCCTCGCCGACCACGGGGCCGACGTGATCAAGGTCGAACCGCCCGCAGGCGAGCCGCTGCGGACCTGGGGCGTCCAATCCCGGGGCCACTCCGTCATCTGGTCGCTCCACAACCGCAACAAGCGCTGCGTCACGCTCGACATGAAGGCGGAGGCGTCCCGGCCGGCGATCGAGCGGCTCGTGCGCTGGGCGGACGTGGTGGTGGAGAATTTCCGGCCCGGGCAGCTGGAGCGCTGGGGCCTCGGCT
The DNA here is from genome assembly GCF_003574465.1 of Methylobacterium crusticola. GTDB lineage: Bacteria > Pseudomonadota > Alphaproteobacteria > Rhizobiales > Beijerinckiaceae > Methylobacterium > Methylobacterium crusticola. Next base: position 86,150 of record NZ_QOWC01000006.1, on the reverse strand, counting down.
TCGCCGACCTGCAGCGCCTCAACCCGCGGATCATCCTGGCGCGCATCTCGGGCTACGGCCAGACGGGCCCCTACAAGGATCGCCACTCCTTCGGGGCGATCGGGGAGGCGATGGGCGGGATCCGCTATCTCACGGGCTTCCCGGAGGAGCAGGTCGACCTTCCCTCGGTCCGCACCGGCATCTCGCTCGGTGACGACATCACGGCGCTCTACGCCGTCGCGGGCGTGCTGTCGGCCGTCTACGAGCGCGACGTCGCCGGGACGGGGATCGGCCGGGAGGTCGACATCGCACTCTACGAGGGCGTGTTCAGCCTCCTGGAGGGCATCCTGCCGGAATACGGCACCCAAGGCAGCATCCGTCGGCCGCAAGGGTCGGCGATGCCGACCGCCGTCCCGTCGGACACGTACCGCTCGGCGGACGGGCAGTGGCTCGTGATCGCCGGCAACTCGGACCCGATCTTCGTTCGCCTCTGCACCCTCATGGGCCGCCCGGACATGGCGAGCGACCCGCGCCTGCGGACGAACGTCGACCGGCTCCGGCACCGGGCCGAGGTCGACGGCGCGATCGCGGACTGGGCCGCGACGCTGCCCGCGCGCGAGGCCGAGCGGCGGCTGAACGCGGCCGGGATCCCGGCGAGCCGGACCTACACGGTCGCCGACTGCGCCGCCGACCCTCACTTCCAGGCCCGGGAGATGATCTGCGAGGTCCAGGATCCCCTGATCGGCCCCACCCTGCATCCGGGCGTGATCCCGCGCTTCGACGAGGCGGGCGCGAGGGGCAGCATCGCCTGGCCCGGGGCGCCGGTCGGCGCCCACAACGACCAGGTCTACGTTGATCTGCTCGGGTTCACGAGATCCGACGTGGATACGTGGCGGCGAGAAACCGTGATCTGAGGGCGGTCCTATTATCCAAAGCAAAATGATCAATCATAATCACTGAAGTCACGATTTGCTGCGCTGGCGGCGAACCGGCAGCCGGCCATGGACTGATGACAGGTCGCCGGCATGGTCGAGCATGTTCGCGCCGCCATCGATGTCCCGTGCTCTCAATCCCGATCGATGTTCCATCGTGGAGGCAGGATATGACAATACGCCAGGGCATCGTCGGAAATTTTCCACTGAAGCGAGCAGCACTCACCCTGCTGGTGGCGACGGCTTCACTGTGCCTTCGCCCCGCGAGCGCAGCCGACACGCCTGTGATGAAATCAGCCCAACCGCAGGAGTTGCCCTTGCCCGTCCAGATCCTCTCGACCGAAGACGCCGTCGTGCTCCGCAATCCGGGAAAGGACTCCGCCCAGATCGTCTGGCCGGAGAATGCGCCAGACTCCCACGTCACGATCACACGAGTGACGATGCAGCCTGGAGCGCTCTCGGAGCGGCACAGTCACCCGCGTTCGGAGCAGATCTGGATCGTTGAGCGTGGCAGAGCCACTCTCCTGCTCTCCGACGGGAAAACCAAGGAGGTCAAGCAAGGAGACGTCATACGCACACCTCCGGGCGCAACCCACGGGGTCGAAAACACGACCGATGGTATTTTCATTTATCTGACGATGACGACACCGCCCGAGAACATGTCCGGTTTCTACTCGGAGCGCGTTGGCACCCGATAGAAATCGATCCTTCCGTCATGTCGCAACGGCAGGCGCGGTTGCGCGTGCATGGCGGTTCGTGCCGATCCTGACGCAGGCCGTGAACGACCACCCTCTGACACCGGGGGCCGCTTGCGTCCTCCCGGGAGCACAGGCGAACGATGCCGCCCACCAAGCCGGACACGCCGGTCCGGCTTGGTCCCAGATTGCCTGCCGCGAAATCAATCAGCGTTAACTAAGTTCGATATCACCGATTATCAACGACATCATCAGAGTAAAGCCGCCGTCGACACGGCTTTCGCCGAGATACTGCCAGATCATGTTGAAGCGTCTCTCGTGAATTCGGCCACCGCCGACCAGTCCTTCTCCCCGAGCCCCGCCTCGGCGGCGGCCCGCATGTGGGACACCAGGGCAGCGAGCAGCGGCAGCTTGCGCCCGGCTCCCTCGGCGGCGGCCGCGGCCAGCCCGAGATCCTTCAGGCCGAGGCGCAGCCGGAAGCCGGCTTCGAACTCACCCTTCAGGATCTTCGCGCTGTAGTTCTCGTACGCGCGGCTGCCGCCGAACTGTGTCTGCAGCACCAGATCGAAGAACACGGCTGGATCGAGACCACAGCTCTCGGCCAGCACGGCTGCTTCCGCCATGCTCTCGATCGCCGTCGCGATCATCATGTTCCCGGCGATCTTGGCTGCATTGGCGGTTTTCGGGTCCTCTCCCAGCACCCAGGTCTTCCGGCCGATGCCATCGAGCACGGCGCGCGCCTTCGCCACCGCGTCGGGCGCCCCCGCCACCATGATGCCGAGCTGCGCAGCCGCAGCGACGTCCGGACGGCCGAAGACCGGCGCGGAGACGTACCCTATCCCGAGCTCGCCATGCCGCGCATGCAGCTCGTCGGCGAACGCCACCGAAATCGTCGACGTGACGACGTGGACGAGGCCGGCCCGCGCCTGATCCAGGACACCCGGAGCCAGGACCACGTCACGGATCGCGGCGTCGTCGGACAACATCGTGAGAACGACGTCCGACTGCATCGCCTCCCGCGGCTGGTCGACCATGGCGACACCCTCGGGTGGTTCCGCCGGCGAGCGGTTCCAGGCTCGGACCGTATGGCCGGCCCTGGCGATGTTGGTTGCCATCGCCCGACCCATGAGGCCGAGCCCGATCATCCCGACATCCATCGTGTGCCTCCTTGGCGTGGTGCGTGAGGGTTGAGCGAGGGCCGGAGCCTCTCCCCGGAGGCGGTTGATCGCAGCCCTCGCCCGGGGGGCGTGCGTGTGCGGCCCCGGCGGGCCGGCCCGAGCAGGGCCGTCTTCGGCGTCAGGCTCGAGCCCGCGCCTCGGCGGCGCGCCGGACCGCCGCGACGATGCCGTCGTAGCCCGTGCACCGGCACAGGTTGCCGCTGATCGCGCGGCGGATCTCGGCCTCGCTCGGCCGGGGATTGTCGCGCAGGAGTTCCGCCGCGGTCAGCACCATCCCGGTCGTGCAGAAGCCGCACTGGAAGCCGTTCTCGGCCACGAAGGCGTGCTGGATCTCCGTCAGATCCCCCGCACCCTCGATCGTCGTGATGGCGCGGTCCTCCACCGAGAGCGCGAGGACGAGGCAGGACTTCACGACGGCTCCGTCGATCCGGACCGTGCAGGCACCGCAATCGCCGGTGAGGCAGCCGACCCGGGTGCCCTTCAGACCCGCGACATCCCGGACCGCCTCGACGAGCAGGAGGCGCGGATCGATCTCCCGGTCGCATGCGACGCCGTTGATCGTGCAGCGCAGGCGGGACGTGCAGCTCATCGGGGCGTCTCCAGGACGGAACGCAGGGCGCGGGCCGCCATCGTGACAGCGACGGACCGCCGGTAGCCTGGCCCGGCGAGCTCGTCCGTCCACTCGGTCTCGATCCGCCCGCACGCGTCGGCGGCGAGGCGGGCGGCGTCCTCCGGCCCGAGGCTGCCGAGGGGCCACTCGGCGACGACCGGGACCGGCGCCGCACCGCCGAGACAGAGGCGCAGCCGCGGCGCGCCCGGCCCGCCGGCCACGAGGCAGGAGGCGGTGACGATCGGCCAGGAGCTCGCCGCGTGCTTGAGCTTGAGGTAGCGGCTCGGACCCGGCCGCGCGGCGACGGGCAGCACGATCGCCGTCAGGATCTCGTCGGGCCGCCGGGCCGTCAGGAACGGGGCGCGGAAGAAATCCGCCGCCGGCACGAGCCGAGAGCCGGTCGCGCACGCCAGACGGAACTGCGCGTCGAGCGCGCTCAGGCAGCCCGGGGCGTCGGAGGCGGGGTTGGCGTGGCAGGCAGCCCCGCCCAGGGTCGCGAGGTTCCAGAGGCCGGGCCCGCCCGTCACCTCCGCCACCATCGCGGCGAGGAGCGGCACGCGGGTCCGGACCGCCTCGCTCGCGCCGAGCGCGGCGTAGGTCGCACCGGCCCCGATCGTGACGGCGCGGTCCGTGGCCTCGATCCGGTTCAGGCCGAGCCGGCCGGAATCCAGCACGAGGCCCGGGTCCTCGAGGCCGGCCGACAGCGCCGGAACGAGGACCGACCCGCCGCCGAGAACCTTCGCGCCGCCCTCGGCGGCGAGGAGCGCGGTCGCCTCCTCGAGCGTCGCCGGTCGGGCGAACCGGTAGCGGCTGCGGATCACGTCACGCCTCCTCGGCCAGGATCGCCAGCAGGCGCGGCGGCGTCGCCGGCACCGTGACGAGGCGCCGCGACACGGGGCCGAGGGCGTCGCAGACCGCGTTGGTCATCGCCGCGAGCGCCCCGCCGAGGCCCGACTCGCCGCCGCCCTTCATGCCGAGCGGATGGAACGGGCTCGGCGTCGACATGTGGCCGACCCGGATGGGCGGAAGGTCGGTCGCCCGCGGGAGAAGGTAGGTCTTGAAGCGATCGCTCGTCAGCCGCCCGTCCTCCGCGTAGGTCGTCTCCTCCCAGAGGGCAGCGCCGATGCCCATCGCGATCGCACCCCTGATCTGCCCGGTGACGAGGGCCGGATTGACCATGACGCCGCAATCGTGGACCGCCGCTACGTCCAGCACCGCGACCCGGCCCGTGCCGCGATCGAGTTCGATCGCGGCCGCGTGCACCGAGTACGGGAAGGAGGAGTAGGTCGCGATGCGGCCGGCCTCGTCCGGCGTGACGCGCACGTTGCGGGCCCGGTAGCTGCGCGTCGCCTCGAGCGGCAGCTCGATCCCGTCTCCCACGGTGAACGGATGGGTGTGGGCGCCGAGGGCGAGCGCGGCGAGGCCGATGCTCCCGCCGCCCGGAGCGTGCGCGCGGCCGCCGGCGAAGCGGATGTCCTCCGCGCGGGCCTGGAGAACGTTGCCGGCGCACACCGCGAGCTTGGCGCGCAGGTCGCTCGCCGCGAGGTGGGCCGCCGCTCCGCCGTACAGGAGGGCACGGCTGCTGGCGTTTCCCGTCCCGACCGGGACCGCGTCGGTGTCGCCCTGGACGACGCGGATCGCCTCCGGCCGCAGACCGAGAACGCCGGCGACGAGCTGCGCGATGCCGGTCTCGTTGCCGCTGCCGGGCGACGTCACGCCGAGGGCGACCTGCACGTCGCCCGTCGGCGACATGCGGATGCTGGCCGTCTCGAACCCGCTCGGGAAGGCCCCGGGCCGCGCACCGCCTTCCGGGGTCAGCTCGAAGCCGATCCCGATGCCGATGCGCGTCTCGCGAGACCGCGCTTCAGCCTGGCGCTCGCGCCAGCTTTCGTAGCCGAACAGCGCCCTCAGCCGCGCGAGCGCCTCGGAATAGTCGCCGCTGTCGACGTTCAGGCCCGACGGCAGCCGCCGCGGCAATGCCTTCGACGGGACGAGGTTGCGGGCCCGGACCGCCGCGGGATCGAGACCGAGCGCGCCCGCCAGGAGGTCGACGGCGCGCTCCATGACGAGGTTGGCGATTTCCTTGCCGTAGCCGCGGACGGGCTGCCAGGGCGCCTTGTTGGTCGCCACCAAGGTCGCGTCGACCTCGATGTCGGGGACGTCGTAGACGGTGGGGAACACCGTCGCGGTGATGAGCGGCATGGTCCAGCCATTGCCGGGGCCGATCGTGCCGACGTCGGCGACGAAAGAGTCCCGGAACGCGAGGATCCGGCCGTCCGCGTCGCCGGCGATCGCGAAGCGGTGCGTCTGCTCGCGGCAATGCCCGCGCATCGTGTCGCGCCGGTTCTCGACGTAGGCGACCGGCCGGCCGAGGCGCCGGCTGAGCAGCCCGACGAGGACCTCCTCCGTGTGGCCCGCCATCTTGAAGCCGAAGGCGCCGCCGGCGGCGGGAGCCACGACCCTGACGTCGGTCTCGCGCAGCCCGAGCGAGGCGGCGACCTGCCAGCGCGTGGTGTGGGGGTTCTGCAGCGTGCCCGTGAGCGTGAGGCGGCCCAGGCGCTCGTCCCAGGCGCCGAGGTAGCACAAGGGCTCGATCGGCGCGGCCGTCGAGGGACGCACCGCGATCTCGCCGTGCACCACGCGGGCGGCAAGGCGGAACGCCCCCGCCGGGTCGCCGGCCGTGACCCGGTCCGAGGCGACGACGTTCGAGTCCCAGCCGGGATGGACGATCGGCGCGGCCTCGCCGAGGGCCTCGTCCGCGCTGCGGACGGCCCGGAGCACCTCGTAGCGCACCGCGAGCCGGTCCGCAGCCGCCTCGGCTTCGTGCTGGCTCTCCGCAACCACGGCGGCGACCGGCTGGCCCGCGAAGTGCGCGATGCTGTCCGCGAGGCAGCGGCCGAGGATCGCGCGGTCGGCGTGCGGCGGCCGGAACGGCAGCGCCATCGGCATCGGCGTGCACAGGCGCCCCGCCTCGGCCCCGTCGACGACCGCGACGATCCCGGGCATCCCGCGCACCGCATCGGCGTCGATCGACACGATGCGCGCGTGAGCGTGCGGCGAGCGGGCGAGCGCCACGTGGAGGGCGTCCGCCGGGATCAGGTCGGCCGTGTAGCGGACCCGCCCAGCCGTGTAGGCGTGTCCGTCGAGGCGCGCGACCGAGCGGCCGATCCACGTCTCGGCCGTCCCGTCTGCCCCCTCGGCGAATGTCGTCGCGTCCATCAGAGGTCCGTCTCCGTCCGGGGCGCCGACCGGGGTCGACGCCGTCGATTGTCCCGCTCGGATTGTCTCAGCTCTTCATCCTGGCCATGCCCTCGAGCGCGAGGCCGTAGGCGAGCAGGCCGTGCATGCGCGACCTCAGCTCCTCGGTGAGGGCGATCCGCGTGTAGCGCCGCACCAGCTTGGGCTGCTGGAGCAGCAGGCGGCCGAGCTCGCGAGCCCGCTCGAGCAGTCTCTCGGGCGGCAGGACTTCGGCCACGAGACCCATGGCCTGCGCCTCCGCGGCCGTCACCTTCTGGCCGGTGAGCAGGAAGTAGCGACCACGGTTGAGGCCCATCAGGAGCGGCATGATGATGTGCATGCCGTCGCCCGGGACCATGCCGCCTGGGAAATGCGCCGTGTCCTGGAAGTAGGCCGTCTCGGAGGCCAGCACGATGTCGGCGACGAGGGGGATCTCGGCATGCCGCACCGCCGGCCCGTTGATCGCCGAGATGACCGGCGCCTCGATCGCCAGCAGATGCGGCAGGATCTGCTTGCTCTCCCAGAAGATCGGGTCGTAGCTCTCCGGCGTCATGATCTTGCGGTTGGGATGCTGGCCGGGCGCGATGGCCGGACCGCAGAACTCGTCGCCGGTGCCCGTCATGATCACGACCTCGTTGCCGCGGTCGCGCCCGACTTCGAGGAAGGCGGCCTCGAACTCGTTGTGGGCGAGCAGGCTCCAGCGGAGGGGGCCGCCGTCGGAGTGGAAGTGCATCTCCAGGATGCCGTCCTGCCGCTCCATCCTGATCGTCTGGAAGCGATCCTTGTAGGTGTCGAAGGTGGTCTCGACCCGGTCAAGCGTCGTCATGCTCATGGGATGAACAAGCCCTTATCGATATCATTCTTCGAATATCGCGACGGCCCGCGTCCAGCCGGCTGATGCGGCGTGGATCTTCACGGGAAAGCAGGCGATGCGGAAACCGTGCGGCGGAAGCTGATCGAGGTGACGCAGCTTCTCGATCTGGCAGTACTCGACCTCGAGCCCCGCCTTGTGCCCTTCCCAGATGATGGAAGCGTCCCGGTCGCGCGCGTAGCGCTCGGCGACGAACCGGAACGGGGCATCCCAGCTCCAGGCATCGGTGCCGACGACCCGGACCCCCATCGCGGTGAGGTGCAGGGTCGCGTCGCGGCCGATGCCGCAGCCGCTCTGCGGGAAGGCGGGCGTGCCGAAGCGTGCGCCCGCCGCGGTGTTCACCACGACGATGTCGTAGGGCTGGACGACGTAGCCGACCCGGCTCAGCTCCCGGTCGATGTCGTCGGGCGTGACGATGTAGCCGTCGGGACGGGACCGGAAGTCGAGCTTCACGCCGGGCCGGAAGAACCAGTCGAGCGGCATCTGGTCGATGGTCCGGCTCGGCGTTCCGTCCGCCATGCGCGACCCGTAGTGCCAGGGGGCGTCGACGTGGGTGCCGTTGTGGCTCGACAGCCGAACGCTCTCGAGCGCGAATGCCTCGCCGCCGATCAGCTCCTCGGCCTTCAGGCCATCGTAGCGCTTCTGCAGCATCGGGACCGTGTCGGCGTGGCCGATGTAGTCCACCTGGAACTCGTAGCCCGGCGGGTCGGAGGGCACCCCGTTCTCGATCGACATGGAGATGTCGACGAAGCGTTGCATGATCGTCTCCCTGCTCTCTGTTCCGTCCAGCCCGGCCACGGCCGCGCGGCCGGCTTGCCACACTTCACGCCGACACCGTCGGGCCGCTCTCGCGGGCAGCCCGCGTCGCGCGATCAGGCGCGCATGCAGGTCTCCCGGAGCATGCCGGGCCGCACGGCGGCGAGGATGACGACGCCGCCGACCGCGAGGATGCCGGCCACGAGCCAGTTCCCGAGCACGAGACTGCCCGTCGAGGTCTTGATCCAGCCGAGCGTGAAGGGACTCACGAAGCCTCCGACCAGGCCGAGGCTGTTGATGAAGGCGATGCCGCCGGCCGCCGCCGAGCCCTTCACGTAGCTCGTCGGGATGGCCCAGAACTGCGGCACCGTGGTGATGATGCCGAGCGAGCCGATCGACAGGAGCACGAAGGACATCACCACGTTGCCCTGCGCGTAGACGAGGCCGATCAGCGAGAGGGATCCGACGAAGGCCGGCACGGCGCAGTGCCAGCGGCGCTCGAGGCGGCGATCCGAGTGGATGCCGATGAGGATCATGCCGACGACGCTCACGCCGTAGGGAATGGCCGTCAGCAAGCCGACATGGAGCGGGTTCGCGATGCCCATTTCCTTGACCAGCGTCGGCAGCCAGAAGCTGATCATGTAGATGCCGCAGATGAAGCAGAACCAGCTCAGCGAGAGCGCATAGATCTTCGGATCGCGAATCGCCGCCAGGTAGTCCCCGAGCCCGTGCCCGTCGGAGGCATCGGCGTTCTCGATCGCGAGGTTCCGCCGAACGAGGTCCTTCTCCTCCTGGCTCAGCCAGCGCGCGTGATCGGGTTTGTCGTCGAGGTAGGTGAACACGAACAGGCCGACGAGACAGGTCGGAAGACCCTCGATGATGAACATCCACTGCCAGCCCCGCAGCCCCCAGACGCCGGCCATGTCGGTCATGACCCAACCCGACAGGGGACCGCCCAGAAGCCCGGCGACCGCGAAAGCGCTCGAGAAGATCGCGATGATCCGGGCCCGGTACGCACCCGGATACCAGTAAGTCAGGTACAGGATGATGCCAGGGAAAAATCCCGCCTCGAATATTCCAAGCAGAAATCGCAGGAGATAGAACAGCCAGGGCTGATGCACGCTGGCCATGGCAGCCGAGATGAGGCCCCAGACCACCATGATGCGCGTGATCGTCCTGCGGGCGCCGATCCGCTCCAGGAGAATGTTGCTGGGCACCTCGAACAGGAAGTAGCCGACGAAGAAAATTCCGGCCCCGAGGCCGTAGATGGCATCGCTGAAACCGAGGTCAGCCTTCATCTGCAGCTGCGCGAAGCCGACGTTGATGCGGTCGAGATAAGCCATCACGTAGCAGAGGAAGAGGACCGGGATCAGTCGCCAGGTGATCTTGGCGTAGATCGCCCGCGGCTCGTCGGCGGTGGCGACCGGCGCGTCCGCGCGACCGGCCTCGATGTTCGTGGCGCCCATGGTCCTCCCCTCCCGTCGTTGCCCGATCCTTGATATTGATTGATCGATCAGTCAATAGGAAATCGAGCGTGGCCATGCGTTTCGTGTGAGCCCTTGGATCGACGAGGCGGTGGCTTGCGCTGTCACCCCGGGCATCCCATGAACAGGCGGTTCGCGGCTCGCAGACGGAGGATGCCTTGCAGAGGGCGTTGAGAAGACCGGTCGGTCGCCCGGCGAGCGCGGAGCCGAACGGGCTGGCCCGCACGGCGATCCTCGATGCCGCCGAGCAGGTGTTCGGCGCCCAAGGCTTCGATGGCGGCAGCATGCGCGAGATCGCGCAGATCGCCGGCATCGCGCAATCGCTGCTGCATTATCATTACGAAAACAAATTGGCGCTCTATGAGGCCGTCTTCGAGCGTCGCGCCAAAGTCATACTGCAAGTGAGGAAGGAGAAACTTGAGATCCTTTTTGACAGCCGGACGGAAGTGCGCCTGGAGCAGGTGCTCGACGTCCTGTTCATGCCGCTGGAGCGATTGATCGGCGAGGATCGCGGCAAGCTTCGCTACTACGTGCAGATGCTGGCCGGCGTCACGATCTCGGGCCATGAGCGCTCGATCGAGATCGTGAAGCGGTTCTACGATCCCTCGGCCGAAGAGTTCATCACGGCCTTCGAGCGGGTGCTGCCGGACCTGACGCGGGAACGCGCGGTCTGGGCCTACCTGTTCGCGATCGGCGCCCGGATGCAGGCGCACGCTCCCAACAATCGTGCTCTCCGGCTCGGGGCTGATCCGGACACGCGGCGCCCCTATGAGCTCCTCGTCGAGTTCGTGGCAGCCGGGATCCGCGCACTCCGCTTGGAGACAACGTCATCGTAGCGCGATTGATGTGAAGCGAGCCCGTCCATTGACTGGCAACAGGGGCTGCTTCCGGCCATACGTTTCGCAGGCTGGGCTCGCGCGGCATCGCCGGCACCGATGGGCTTTCGCATGAGTGCGGCTCACGGACATCGCCGGGACGATGCGGGACAGGTCCGGGGCGGCATGGGCCGCCCGTCGCGGGTTGTTCGATCCGGTCGCAGCGGCCAGCATCACGGCCGACGTCCATGACAGCAGCAGGTGAGCCGTGACAGAGATCAAGCGCCCGGTCGGCCGCCGGGACTGGCGCACCCGGCTGATCCAGCCGGAGGTCGGCGCTCCGGGCGGCTTCGTCTCGCTCGTTCCAGCCGTGCACCGCGGCTCGACAGTGGTGTTCGAGCGCCTCGCTGACGCTCAGGACGACTGGCGGACGGGCCGCTACACCTACGGCCTGTACGGCACCCCCACGGTTCTCGAGCTCGGCGCGCGGATCGCCGACCTGGAAGGCGCGCACCACAGCTTCGTCGTTCCCGGCGGCCAGGCCGCCATCGTCCTCATCTATCTCGCCTTCTGCACCGCCGGATCGCACGCGCTCGTGCCCGAGAGCGCCTACGGACCGAACCAGGAACTCGGCCCTGGGCTGCTCGAGGGGCTCGGCATCACGGTCGAGACCTACCCGCCGACCATCGGCGCCGGGATCGCCGACCGGATCCGCCCCGCGACGAGGCTGATCTGGTGCGAGAGCCCTGGCTCGATCACGATGGAGGTGCAGGACGTGCCCGCCATCGTGGCGGCCGCGCACGCCCGCGATGTGCCCGTCGCGCTCGACAACACCTACGCGGCCGGGATCCTGTTCGACGCCTTCGCGGCCGGCGTGGATCTCTCGATGCAGGCGCTGACCAAGTATGTCGGTGGCCACAGCGACCTGCTGCTCGGCAGCGTCTCGGTCCGGGATGACGCCGCCTATGCCCGGGTCGGCCCCGTGCACAGGCTGCTCGGCCTCGCGGTGTCTCCGGACGATTGCGCGCTGGCGCTCCGCGGCCTGGAAACGCTGGCAGTGCGGCTCGCCGCGCTCGAGCGCTCGACACTCGCCATCGCGACCTGGCTGAAGGCGCGGCCGGAGGTCGGAAACGTGCTGCATCCCGGTCTCCCCGACTGCCCGGGTCACGCGATCTGGCAGCGCGATTTCACCGGCTCGGCGAGCGTGTTCTCGTTCGTGTTCGCCGACGAATGGGACGCGGACCGGGTCGCACGGTTCGTGGACGCGCTTCGCCTCTTTCGCATCGGCTACAGCTGGGGCGGGACGACCAGCCTCGTGATGGCCTACCCGGCGCCCGGCTCCAACGCGCGATCCTACGGCGCGCGCCTGGTACGGCTCAACGTCGGCCTCGAGGCGACGCAGGACCTCATCGGCGACCTCGAGCACGCGCTCGCGCTGGCCGAAGGCGAGCAGGGATGACCGCTCTACCTCGCACGCAGCCCTCGGTCCCCCTGTGGCGATCCGTCCAGAACACGATCGTGTCCCTTCCACCTCGCGAGACCCGCCTCGGTCGGCGCCCGTGACGCGAGAGCGTGGCGCCACCACCGATGTCGGGACGACAGGGCAGGATGAGCGGCAATGTCCTGGTTGCCAGCGTAGACCCTGTGGCTGCGCGGCTCGATGATGCGGCTTGAAGCCGAGGCGGCGAAAGCCGGGGAGGAATGATGCAACAGAGATGGCCGTTGCTTGATTATGTGCGCCTGATCGCTGCGTCGTCAGTCATTTTCTCACACGCATTCCTGATAGCGGAAGGCAGCGAAGTCAATGAGCCGCTGGTGCGCCTGCTTGGACCTCACAACATCGTAGGCATCTATGGCGTCTTCACGTTCTTCATCATCAGTGGGTTCCTGGTCACCCTCAGCGCGAAGAGAACCTCGAATGTTTTTCGATTCATGTGGCACCGGGCAATCAGGATCTATCCCGCTCTTTTTGCCTGTCTCTTGATCACGTCACTGATTATCGGATCCATGTTCACTGTAGTATCTTTGTTCGAGTATCTCTCCGGTCTATATTTTCTCAAGTACACCGTAAGGGGTATTTTGTATCTACAGCCATGGTCGGTCTCAACCGTGGTGTTCTATACCGACCCTGGCCGTGTCGGAGAGGGCCTGAATGGCTCACTTTGGACGATCCGATATGAACTGATGTGCTACGCACTGGTGGCGCTTCTGCATTTTGCCCGGTGCCTGACTTGGCCGGTGGTGATGTTCCTGTTCATAGGAGCGCAAGCCCTGTTGATTTCCGGCTGGCCTGACACTTGGCGGCCGCTGCTGGCCGATTTCTTCTTTGTCTGCCCTTCCTTCCTGGCAGGCGCTCTGCTCGCGACGATCCGTCAAGGCAAGGAACTCCCGGCCTGGCCCATGCTGGCATGCGCGAGCCTTCTCCTGGTTGGACTTGCTTCCGGCACGGTCATGGCATTGTTCCCGTTGATCGGCGCCTACCCAATCATAAGATTGGCGACTTTCCAGACAGCACGGGTTCCGAGCCTGCAAAAGTTTGGCGACATTTCGTATGGCATGTATCTCTTTGGATGGCCGTTAGAGCAGATGATACGCGGTTCGATCGGGATGAGCAGCTGGTGGGCGGTGTTCGTGCCGTCGATCGTGCTGGCGGCGCTGTGCGGCTATGCCTCCTGGCACTTGATTGAGAAGCACGCCCTCAAGTTGAAGGATATCAAGTGGCCTCACGTCCCGATGCTCGGCACGGCGAGGCGATAGGATGCCGTGCGGACTCAGCACGCATCACGGAGAGCAACGCCAGCCGGAGCGGGCGTGATCCTTCTCGTGCTCACTCCGCCTGCTGCGCTCGGCATTGAACGCGGAGCCTTGGCGCAAACGAGACATCTCTCCGGGCGGAGGGGGGGCTACGAGGGAAGAGCCCGCACGCGCCTCGGGGCCGACTGGCCCACCTCCGGGCGTCCGCGCGCGTCGCCTGCAACGGGAAGAGGCGCCGAGCATGCCGGTGGCGGCATGTCGCCGATCGGCGCGGTGAGACAGGGCGAGAGCTCGGGCCTGAGCCTCGACAGCGGCGAGGGCGAAGGCGGCCTGCCAAAGGCGGCAGGGTGAGATGGGCGATGCGGGTGGCCAGCAGCGGCACCGGCGTGTGCCCGGCGTCCGGCTTCGACGCATAGTCCCATTCTCGGAGCCGCAACACTCCAGGAGCCGGGCGGGCAACCTCTTTGCGGCTTGCTCTCCGGCGCTCAACTGCTATACAGTGAATTCGTAATAGGTGGTCGCTGTATGGCGAGGGACAGACGCGTTGCGCGGCCTTGCCGAGTGGCCGGGCAGCACCGGCTGCTTCATGGCAAACTGATGCGATGCGATCGTTGAACAACACTCATCAGAGGATGCCGTCGCGCACGACAAGAGGCAAACAAGATGGCAACTGGCGCAAAGCAAATGAATCCGAATCGTAATGCCCCTCAGGATGACGCGGCAGCGGCAATTCGAGCCCACGTCCGCAAGCGAATCCTCGAGCTTGCCCGCAAGGCCGGAGCGAAGACCTGAACGCGAGTTGCATCGGAGGGTGGTTGCAGCAGCCCAGCGGGCAGAGATCCGGCACGACAGACCGCCGAAGCTGCGGTACTCCGCCAACTCAGGTGCCTACGGAAGAGATGCAACCAGACTGACCGCGTGCCGCCCCGTTGATGACGTCGCCCGACTTCCGTTCAGAAACATTAACGAATCGATCATCATGCCGGCACGGCACAGTTCCTCGACCGTCGCGCTCACCATGGCTGATGCCACCGACGATCGTCAGTGGAAGTCTAGATTCTGAAGCGGCGCGGTATGATGCGCGATGCCGACGAGCCCCACGTCCGTGTGGATGTCTGACTCCGGTGGCGCATAGGCCGGGGCCGGAGAATGCTGCGGCCCGGTGCTCGGGGCGAACACCAGCATACCGTCCGCATCGACTCCCGCGATCTCGACAGCCGCATGTGCAGGCGGATGGCTCATGTCGGCCGGCGAGACCTCGGCGTTCGCTCCGCCCGAGGCAGCGGGCGCGGATGCCGCGTGCGGGCCGTTCGCGGCTGGATGGCGGATGTCGGCTGCGGCGATCTCGGGGCTCGCTTCACCCCGAATCGTCGGCGACGGTCCCGCCTGTGCGCTGCCCTCGGGCGGAGCGCCCGAACTCGATGGAGAGACCTCGGCGCTCGCCTTGCCCAGGGCAGTCGGCGAGGGCACCGCCTGTGTGCCGTCCGCAGCCGAATGGCCGAGGCTCGGCGCGGAGACCGCATCGCTCGCGCCACCCGGGGCGGTCGGCGAGGCCGCCTGTGTCCCGGCCGCGGCCGGATGACTCACTGAGGCTGCCGAGACCTCGATGCTCGCCCCGCCCGCAATGGCGGCCGAGGGGGTCGCCTGTGCACCGTTCGCCGAGGGACCGCTCAGATCAGCTGCCGAGACCTCGACGCTGATCCCGCCCAAGGTGCTGGGCGAGGGTGCCGTCAGCGTGCCGTCGACGGGCGAATGGCTCACGAGCGGATGGCCCACATCGGCTGCGGAGCCCCCGACGCCGACCCCGCCCTGGGTCGTTGCCGAGGCGGTCACCTGCGCGCCGTTCGCGGAAAGATGGCTCACGTCGGCTGCCGGCACCTCGACGCTTGCCCCGCCGACGGCGACCGGTGAGGCTGCCGCCTGTGTGCTGCCCGGAGGTGAGTGGCCCACATCGGCTGCGGAGACCTCTGCGCTCACCCCGCCCAGGGTGGCGGGCGAGAGTGACGCCTGCGTACCGTCCGCGAGAGAATGGCTGACATCGGCCGCCGAGGCCCCGACGTTCGTTCCACCCTGGATGGTTGGCGAGGGCGCCGCCTGTCCGCTATCGGCGAGCGGATGGCCCACATGAGGTGCGGAGACCTCGGCGCTTGCCCCGCCCGAGCCGGCCGGCAGCGTCACCGCCTCGGCACCATGTGAAGGCTGAGCATCCTGCGCGGCCACGATCGTGGACGAGGCAGGCGGCAGCGCGACGCCACCCACGGGGGTGGACGACGATGCGGTCTGTCCGCTGTCCGCAGGTGAGTGGCCGGAACTCGACGGAGACGCTCCACCGCTCAACCCACCCAGGGTGATCGGCGGGATGATCGCCTGCGGGATACCCGCAGGCGGATGGCCGGGATCAGCTGCGGAGACTCCGTTGTTCAATCCAGCCGGAGTGGTTGGCGAGATCGTCACCTGCGCGCCGGTCGCATCCGGATGGCTCGCGTCGGGCGCGGAGGCCGCGACGCTCACCCCGCCCGGGGTCGCGGGCGCGCTCGTGACCTGTGTCACGCCCGCAGGTGGATGGCTCACGCCGGCTGCGGAGGCCGCGACGCCCACGTCCCCCGTGGTGGTCGGCGCCGTCGCCGCCTGGGTGCTGCCCGCCGCGGCGTGGCCGGAATTCGATGGAGAGACCTCGGCGCTCGCTCCGCCCGGGCCGGTGGATGACGTCGCCGTCGGTGGGCTGTCGGCGGGCGGATGGCTCGCATCGGCTGCGGAGACCGCGAGGGTCGCTCCGCCCAGGGTCGTCGGCAGGACCGTCACCTGCGCGCCGGCCGCAGCGGGATGGCCCGCATCGGTTGCGGTGACCCCAACGCTCGCACTGCCCGGGCCGGTGGGCGACGTCGCCGTCGGTGGGATGTCCGCCGACGGGTGGCTCACAGCAGTTGCGGCGCTCTCGGCGCTCACGCCGCCCGTGGTGGCCGGCGAGGTCGTCGCCTGCGTGCCGTCCCCGGATGGCTGGCTCGCACGGGGCGTAGAAGAGGCCTCGACGCTCGGCCCGCTCGGATTGGCGGGCGACGTCGCCGTCTGCGCGGTGCCCGCAGGCGGATAACCCCCGTCGCTTGCGGAGACCCCGACGCTCGCTCCACCCAGGGTGGCGGGCGAGGAAGCCGACGGTGCAGCGGCCGTGGCCGGATGGCTCCCATCGCTTGCCGCGACGGCGACGCTCACGCCGCCCAGCGCGATGGTCGAGGTGACCACCGGCGTGCTGTCCGCAAGGGGATGGCTCACGCTCGAGGCAGAAACCCCCGCGCTCGCCTCGCCCAGGCCAGTGGGCAAGGGCGTCGCCTGTGCAGCGTTCGCGGGCGGATGGCTGACACCGGCTCCCGAGAGCGCGGCGCTCGCATCGCCCGTCGCGGTCGGCGAGGACGCAGCCGGCGCGTTGTCCGCAGGCGAATGGCTCGCAGCGGTCGCAGCGACCTCGGCGTTCGCGTTGCCCAGGGAGTTGGAGAGCACCGTCCGTGCGATCTCCGCGGAGGCGTGGCTCACATCGGTCGTGGCGCCCTGGACGCCCGCTCCCCCCGTGGTGGCCAGTGACCCCGTGAGGGTCAGTGAGGCCGCCGTCTGCGCGCTACCCGCAGGCGAGTGGCCGAGATCGCTCGCGGAGACTCCAGCGCTCACCCCGCCCCCGGCGCTGGGCGAAGCGGCCTCCTGCGTAGCGACCGCGGGTGACTGGCCGAGATTCGATGCCGCGACCGCAACGTTCGCTCCACCCGGAGTGGTCGACGCGTGTGCGCTGGCCGCGGGCGCATGGTTCCCATCGGCTGCCGAGACCTCGACGCCGGCACTGCCCAGGGTGGCGAGCGAGGTCGCCGTCTGCGCACCGCCCGTGGTCGGATGGCTCGCGTCGGTTGCGGAGACCCCGACGCTCACGACCCCGGCGGCATTTGGCGAGGTCGCCGTCTGCGCGCTGTCCGCGGAGGCATGGCCGGAACCCGATGGAGAGACGTCGGCGCTCACCCCGCCAGGTGCGCCTGGCGCGGCTGGCGCGGCTGGCGCCTGAGCGCTGTCCGCGACCGAGCGGCCGAGGCTCGATGAGGAGACCGCAACGCTCGCGCCAGCCGTGGTGGCTGGCGAGGCCGCCTGTGTCCCACCCGCGGGCGGATGGCTCGTGTCGCCGACGGAGACCCCGAGGCTCACGCCGCCCAGGGCGATGGGCGAGGCCGATAGCTGCGTAGCGACCGTCGGTGCATGGCTGGCACTGGTTGCGGAGACCTCGACGACCACGTCGCTCGTCGCGATTGGCGTGAGTGCAGCCTGCGGGGTGTCCGCAGAGGCATGACCGGAACTCGATGAAGAGACCTCAGCGCTCGCGCCGCCTGCGGTGGTCGGCACCGTCGTCGCCTTGCCAGCCAGTGAGGGCTGATCGCCCTGCGCGGTCGCGGTCGCGGCAACCGCGAGCGTGACACCGCCCAGGGTCGTGGGCGAGGGCACCGCTTGCGCGCTGGCCGGGACGGAATGGCCGGAACTCGACGCAGGAACCTCGACGCTCACCGCGGCCAGGGCGGCGGGCGGGGCCGGCACCCGCGCGCCGCCGGCAGCCGAATGGCCCGCATCGGCTGCGGAGACCTCGCCGCTCGTCCCGCTCAGGGTCGCGGACGGGATCGCTGCCTGCGTGCCGTCCGCCGGCGCGTGGCCGGAACTCGCTGCGGAGACCTCCGCGCCCGCCCGGCCCGGCGTGACCGGCGAGGTCACCGCCCGTGCGCCGTTCGCGAGCGAATGGCCCACCTCCGCCGCATTGACCTCGACGCTCCCCCCATTCAGGGCGGCGGGCAGCGTCGCCGTCACGGCCACGAGGGAAGGCTGGCTGTCGGGCGCACCCGCGGTCGAGGCGGCCGACAGCGGGACTGCGCCCGCGGAGGCTGGCGAGGCCGCCGCCTGTGTGCTGCCCGCCGCCGGGCGGCTCGGGTCGGACCCGGAGATCTCGGCGGCGCTCCCTCCCCCCGGGGTCGCTGGCGTGGTCACCGCCTGCGCGCTGGCCGCGGGCGAACGGCTCGCACTCGCGACCAGAACCTCGGCGCTCACCCCTCCCGAGGTCGTCAGCGAGGAACCCGACCTGGCACCAAGTGAAGATTGGTTGTCCTGCGCCTCCGCCGTCGTGGTCAAGGCTGACGGTGCCGTGGCGGTGCTCGGCTGCGTGAGTGAGCTCGAGCTTCTGTCAGGGAGCGGCGCTGACACGGACAAGGCAGTGGCAGCCACGGTACGCGGAAGCGCGGCTGGCGCTACGGTTTGACTGTGGCTCTGGGAACTCGAATCGGCCATCGATGCCGCCGAGGTACTGGCTTGCTTTGCATCCACACCACCGTCCGCGGCGCTCGACGCGTCCTGCGCTGCACCCTGAGCATGGCTCTGGGAGCTCGAATCCGCCGTCGCCGAGGACGGAGCGTTCGCTTGCTTCGGGTCCGCACCGCCGTCCGCCGTGCCCGAGCCATCCTTCGAATGACGGTTGCCGGGTGACTGTCCCGCCGCGGCGTGGGGATTGCCCGCCTCGACACCTTTCAACCCGACGTGCCCATCGGCCTCGATGCTTGCGGGCTTGATCGCCGTCACCAGCTTCAGAAGCTCGGAACCGTCGAACCCGGTCTCGGGCCGGCTCTGGTGGATCGTGCCGATCTGCTCGAAGCCTGACGGCCCCGCACCTTTGTGCCCTTGATTCTCGATGTCTGCGGCGGCGGCCGACGCGCGCTGAGCGGCCCGCTCCTCCGCGCCTCCACCGCTGGCTGCCGGAGTGACGGGCAGCGACAGGTCGGTCTGTGCCTGGTGGTCCGTGAGGCTGCCGGTCTGCTCGGTCAGGAGCAGCTCGGGATCGGACCTCAGCTCGAACCCATCGGCCGCGACCGCGTGCGAGGCGAACATCATGGCCGAGAACACGATCGCTTCGATCTGTCTGCGCTGGTCGCCCTGCTCGTGGGTCTCGCCGGAATCCCTGGCCTTGGACGGCGGGAGGTCCGACGCTGGCGCCGCGTCGCCGCCGCTCGCCACGGGCACCGGCGGCATCGGTTCGCTCGACCCGACGGAGGCGACCTCGCTGGCGGAGGCGTCCTCGCCCGTGAGGATCAGCGCCGCCGCAGCGACGATCGCGGTCAGCAGGGCCGCCGGATGGACCACGAGCTTGGTGCCGGCCGCCCGTTGCGGAATCGGCAGGAGCGCGGGGTATTGTGCGGCGATCTGGTTGAGGAGCGCGCGGAAATCGGAGCCGCGCATCGGGTGGTCCAGCGCCTCGGACGCCACCACGTAGCTGCCGTCGATCCTGGCGAAATGGATGATCGCGTCGCCGTCCGGCCGGCAGAAGGCGAACCAGGGATCGGCCTCGTCGCTCAGGCCCTGCTCGCTGCTGATCCGCATGCCGGCGCGGATCAGAGCGGCCTCGACCCGGTAGAACTCGGCGAGTTCCTGCTGGGACCAGTCTCCTCGCGTCGTGGAAGCCGGTCGGAAGAAGGAGACGACTGCGCCCATGGCGACCTTACTCCCGGGGCCTGAGCGGCCGCCCGACCGGCGCCCCGCGGCGCGCGGCGGTCGACCTTGGCATGCGCGGCAGATCGATACTAACGCTCATGGAAGGCATGTCCCATCGCGTCGAACAAGGGTGCGACCAGGTAGTCGAACGCCGTTCGCTCCCCGGCCGACACGACGACCTCGGCCGGAAGCCCCGCCAGCAAGCGGCGCTTCACGTCGTCCGGAACCTGGTGGTCGTCGATCTCGACGATGCCGGAGAAGTAGGCCTGCTTCGTGGTGTCGTCGATCAAGCGGTCGCGCGACACGGTCTTGAGCGTCCCGAAGATCGCGGAGGTCCGGCGCGTCTGGAACGTCGGGAACTTGACCTCGGCCCTCAGACCGGCGTGGATGGCCTCGAGGTCGTTGGGTGAGAACTGCACGCTGATCACGAGCCGATCGCTCGTGGGGACGATTTCCATCAGCGGCTCGCCCGAACGCACGACCTGCCCGATCGTATAGACCTTGAGGCCTTGAACGACACCGCCGTGCGAGGCGCGGACCTCGTGTCGTCTGAGCACATCCTGGGCGACGAGAAGCTTCTCGCGAAGCTCGGCGATCTTCTGGCGCGTCTCCAGCAGCTGCGCGGTGATGGTTTCCTGCAGCTTCTGCTTGAGCTGCGTGATCTGCATCCCGGCCTCGCCGATGGCGTTCTGCGCCTTGGCGGCCTCGGCCACCGAGCGTCCGATCACGCCCTCGAGCCGCGTGCGCTCACGCTCCATCACGAGGAGACGCGAGAGCGAGACGAGGTTCTTCTCGCGGAGGGTGCGCAGGCCATCGAGTTCCTGGTTGATGAACCCGACCTGGGCTTCGACCGAGGCCTTCTCGACAGCGAGTCCCCCCTTCTCGGTCCTCAACTGGACGATGCGCGCGTCGATGAGATCGAGTTGCGACTGCAAGGACCTTCGCCGCTCCGCCAGCTGGATCGTCTGGTCCTTGATCATGCGGGCGATCCCGGCCTCGTCCCGGCGCCCGGCGAGCTCCGGCGGCAGGTCCAGCTCGCTCGCCTGGTCCTGTTCGGCGCGCAGCCGCGCCTCCAGGAGCAGGGCGGCGTCGAGCTGGGTCTTGAACAGATCCGCACTCGCACGGGATTGAAGGGGATCGATGCGCAGGAGGACGTCGCCTTCCTGAACGATCTGGCCATCCTTCACCAGCACGTCCAGCACCATGCCGCCCTCGAGGTGCTGGACGACCTTGCGGCTGCTCTCGGCGATGATCACGCCCGGACTGATGACCGCCCGATCGAGGCGGACGACGGCCGCCCAGCTGCCCATGACCCCGAAGGTGGCGGCGATGAGGGCGTAGCCCGCGATCGCGTACCGTCGCCAGCTCGTCAGGCCGACCGCGTGCCGCGGCGCGATGCCGCCGCGCCGGTCCGCGGCGAGGCGGGACGAGTGGGCGACGCGCGATGGTCCGGCGGATCCGTTCGTCATGGCTCAGCCCGCCGCCCGCTGCCGGCTCGGGAGCTGGCGGTCGCCGGCAGCGTCCGGTTCCGCCGCCGGCACGAGCGACGCGGCGGGCCTGTGGCCGCCAATCTGCGACAGGATCTGCTTTGCCGCACCGAAGGCCTGCACGCGGCCGGCGTTCATCACCAGGACCTGATCGGCTTCGGCGAGGATGCTGAACTTGTGGGTCACGATGACGACCGTCACGCCGCGGTGCTTCAGCTCCGACACCGCCTGGATCAAGGCGGCCTCGCCCGCCTGATCGAGGCTCGCATTCGGCTCGTCGAGCACGATGAGGCTCGGATTGCCGTACATGGCCCGGGCGAGCGCGATCCGCTGGCGCTGACCGCCGGACAATCCGTGCCCCCCGGTCCCGATCCGCGTGTTGTACCCCGCCGGGAGGCCCTGGATGAGCGCGTGGCAGCCCGCCCTCTGGGCCACCTCGATGATCGCGGCCTCGTCGTCGACGGCGAAGCGCGCGATGTTCTGCGCGACCGTGCCGTCGAACAGTTCCACGTCCTGCGGCAGGTAGCCGACATGGCGCCCGAGCGCCTGCGGGTCCCAGTGCCCGAGCTCCGAGCCGTCGATGCGCACCGTCCCGCCGACGATGGGCCAGACACCCGTCAGCGCCTTGGCAAGGGTCGATTTGCCAGCGGCACTGGGACCGATGACGCCGACCACGCTCCCGGGCTCCACCCGGAAGCCGACGCCGTGCAGGATGGGCGCCGCCGTGCCGGGAGCCGCCACGAACACGTTCTCGGCCTCGAGCTGCCCTTCCGGCCGGGGAAGACTCATGCGGCGAGGCTCCGCATCGAGGCTCGCGACCAGATCCTGCAGACGGCGGTAGCTGGCGCGGGCTGCCGTGAAACCCTTCCAGTTCGCGATGATCGATTCGATCGGGGCGAGTGCGCGACCGATGATGATGGATGCCGCGATCATCGACCCGGCGGAAATGTCCCGGTGAATGGCGAGGTAGGCGCCGAGGCCCAGCACCATGGTCTGGAGGAACATGCGGACGAACTTCGTCGCGGCGACGATCGCGCTGGAACGATCGCTGGCGAGGGCCTGCAGCTGCAGCACTTCGTCATGGCGGGAGCGCCACAGCTCGCGCACGGAGGCGAGCATGCCCATCGATTGCAGCACTTCGCTGTTGCGGAAGGTCGCCCGGGCCTGTTGTCCGGCCGCGTTGGACGCTTGATTCGCGGCCTCCAGCGAACGCCGTGTCGCAACCTCGTTGATGAGCGTCAGCCCCAGGATCACGGACCCGCCCACCAGGGCCATCCATCCGAACCAAGGATGGAGGATGAAGCAGGCGAGCAGAAAGATCGGCGTCCAGGGCGCGTCACAGAAAGCCAGGAGTCCGCTGCCGGTGAGGAACTCGCGCAGCGTGTCGACGTCGCGCAGAGCCGTCTCTTGTCCGGTGCCGGGCCTGCGCAGGATCGTGTGGTGGACGGCATCGAAGATCGGACCTGCGATCTTCTGGTCGAACACCATCCCGCCGCGGATGAGGATGCGCGAGCGCAGCATCTCCAGCGTCGCGTAGACCGCGAGGGCGAAAGCCGCGATGAGCGTGATGCCGAGAAGCGTCGCCTCGTTCCGGCTCGCAAGCACTCGATCGTAGATCTGCAGCATGTAGAGAGGGCTGACAAAAAGCAGGATGTTGATGAAGAAGCCAAAAACAAACGCCGTCACCAGCATCGGCCGCATCGACCGTATGCCGCTCGCCAACAATGACGAATCATTGCCACTGACCATCCGGACGTCTCACCAGCGTGCTGTGACAGGACAATGGCAATATGTTCACTTATGATGCCACAAACAATTGCCTTTGTTTATTCTGGTCCACCCGAATTCCCAGCCAATGGCCCATCGATTCGCTCAAGCCGCTGTCCCGCTCCGAGCGCGGTGTCCCGACGGACGGCCTCCACGTTGATTCTCCGCGCCGGGATCAGCCCAGCCCTCGATGATAGAGCATCCAAGTTCCTTTCCAAGCTCCGATTCAGCGGGCCGGCAGGGTCGGGCCCAAGAATCGTGCTGGACATCGGCCTGCGCCAGGCCCATATGTATGTCACTGTATAAGGCAGGATAACAGTTTTCCACTCCGCCAAGGAGGCGCCTTCACCGTGTATGCTCATCACCAACGCTTGGACTCGGAAGAGGTCCAGGGACTCCGCCGCGAAGGCGGGCGGTTCCTGAAGGAACTGCGAGAGTCGCGCGGCCTTTCACAGCGGCAACTCGCGACGTTGGTCGGCGCCGAATACTATACGTTCATCTCCCAACTCGAGACCGGTCGTGGCCGCATCCCACCTGATCGTTATCGTGCCTGGGCCGAGGCGCTGGGCATCGACATCCGCCCGTTCGTGCAGACTTTGATGCGGTTCTACGATCCCTTGACGTACGACATCTTGTTCGGATCGGAGACCGAAGCCGAACATGCACAGGGCACTCGCGGCGGATCTCAGAATATCGCGGAAAGTTGATCAGCAGCAGTCAGGAGACCGTCCAGGTATCAACCAGTCTCGACGACAGCTCAGTGTCCGCGGACCCGGTGCGGGAGGCTGGCCCCGCGGCGTGATCCGAGACCGCGCGTCTGCGTTTCATCTCACCGCTCGTGACGGCGGAAGTCCTCTTCGATGCGGCCTGACCTGCGCGCGCGAAGGTGGCCGATGCGCGCACCTGATCCGGTCGCCCGACTCGGGTGGAAGTGGCTTCGGCCCCGCGTTCGAGGGGCTTCAATGAAGCTCGGGAAGGGAGATGCTGGCAAGCACGGTGCCGCTCTCGGATCGCACCACGAGCTGCCATCGGCCGGCAAGGTCACTCAGGTCGCCACTGGCCCGCATCTCTTCGATCGTGGCCCGAGCCTGTTCCAGAGCGCAGCTCAGGTCCTCGGCTTCGACGCCTTCGTCGTCCCGAACGAGGGTGCGCCCATCGATGAGATCGAAGTGGAAACGGTGCACTAAGACGCCCTCCCCGGTCAGCCTCATGATCTGCGCACTCCGGAATACGTACGTAGCCGATGGAGGATCATTTTGCATCCCCTGTATATCTTTGCAAAGCTGATAGAAGTTAACACGTTAAATAAATCCGCGGTCGCCCTGACTTGATTCGCAGGGTATTAAATTCACTTTACCGTCGAATGATGATGGAGTATGACTGATGTATATCAATGCGGAATCCGCCGAAGGGCTTAGCCGTATGCGCAACTTGAGCAACATGACCGTCGAGTACATTGCTACCGATGATGTTTCGCAAGCTGAGAAAGTGCGCCTTCATGTTGCGCGAATGCTCAGAAAGCTAATCATCACGCAGAGCGGAGAGGAGACGATCGGCAAAGTCGCGTCACTTTGATGAACTTCCTGTGCTCGCCACCAAGAAGGCCTTGACGTTTTGGAGCGCATGGCGGCGAGAAGGCGCGGTCCGACTCGCTCGGCCGTGGACCGGTCGGACTTGTCGCAGGGCAGCGCTCCTCTGCGCCGGAGACCGGGCGTTGCCTCCCCTCGCCGCGTGCCGGCTCATGGCGAGGCTCGGCTGTCCGGCAGCGCGCCCGGACGTCGCGACATGACGCTACTGCATCGCTCCGGCATTTAGGCAGGACGAATCGCGCCATGATCGTGCCGTCCGGCGTGGTCGCGCCCATCCGCGCCGGCCTGTGCTCGAGATAAACCCCTCGCACGAACTTCGCCTCGAAGGCGCTTCGCCACCGGGCGGCGTTCCGTCACGCACGCAACCGACCCGGTCATCCCGAGGCGATCCCGGCATCCCTGCCGAGGGACGGCTCCCGCGCCGGACCGGAGGAGCCCGTCGCCTCCGGCATCGCCCGGCCGAGACACGGGCGATACCCCATCACATGCCGGCCATCCGCCGCGGCAGAACGCGAGTGCTGCCGAGAGACGCCCTTGCTTGTCCCGGCACCTCTGGCGCCGGCGGTTGCGTCCGCGACCTCGGGGCTTGCTCCTGAGGCACTTGCTTCGGGGGCACTCGCTCCGGGGGCGCTCCTCGCGCTCGCGGACCGGCACCGCGTTCCGGGCGTCCCGGGTCGATCTCTGAAGCGACGATCCCCCCTGCCGACGCGCGTTGCCTTGACACCCCGCTCCCTTTGTGACTTTGTCCGGACAATTGGGAGGACGAGATGGCGCAAGCAGGCGGGACCCGTCACACCACCAAGTTCGGGCGATACCTCGAGGAGTTCGTCGTCGGCGACGTCTACGAGCACCGGCCGGGCCGGACCGTCACGGAATCCGACAACATCAACTTCTCGCTCATGACCATGAACTTCCACCCGATGCACTGCGACCGGGCCTTCGCGGAGAAGAGCGAGTTCGGGCAGCCCCTGGTGAACAGCGGGCTCAGCCTGGCGATCGTGCTCGGCATGACGGTGGCCGACGTCAGCGGCAAGGCCATCGCGAACCTCGGCTGGAAGGAGATCAACCTCACGGGCCCGGTCTTCCCGGGCGACACGCTCTACGCCGAGTCCGAGGTGCTGGAGACGCGCGCGTCGCGCTCCCGGCCGGGCCAGGGAATCGTCACCGTCCGCACCCGCGCCTTCAAGCAGGACGGCTCGCCCGTGATGGACTTCGTGCGCAGCGCCCTCGTGCCGAAGCAGGGCCACGGCGTCGGCGAGGGCTGAGGACGCGTCACCCCGAAGCAGAGCCGCGAAGGCCGGACGGGACGGGAACCGGGAGGAGAACGAGGCCATGGCACAGGTCGTCAACGCGGGAGCCCGCCTGGACCGGCTCCCGATCGCGCGGTTCCACTGGCGCATCCTCGGGCTGATCGGGGCCGGCGCGGCCCTCGACGCCTTCGACATCTACCTCGCGGGCGGCGTCATCGCGGCCATGCTGAAGGAGGGGTTCTCGACGCAGGCGCAGAACGCGACCTTCGTGTCGGCGACCTTCGCCGGCATGCTGATCGGGGCGGGGCTCGCCGGCTACGTCGGCGACCGCTACGGGCGGCGCGCCTCCTACCAGTTCAACCTCGGCCTGTTCGGCCTCGCCTCGCTCGCGGCGTGCCTTGCCCCCGACATCGCCGTCCTGACCCTCTGCCGCTTCGTCATGGGCATCGGCCTCGGGGCCGAGCTCGTGGTGGCGGCGGGCACGCTCTGCGAGTTCGTCCCGCCCGCCTACCGGGGCCGCTGGATCGCCATCCTGGGCATCCTGACAAATTCCGGGCTGTTCGTGGCGACGAGCGTCGGCTACCTCGTCATCCCGGCGCTCGGGTGGCGGGCGATGTTCGCCATCGCGGGGGTCGGAGCCATCGCGATCTGGCTCCTGCGCAAGCGGATGCCGGAATCGCCCCGCTGGCTCGAGGCCGTCGGCCGGCCCGAGGAGGCGGAGCGCACGCTCCGGGCCATCGAGGCCGAGGTCGGGGCCGGGCGCGCCCTGCCGCCGGTCGCGACGGTGCGCAGCCTCGCGGTGCCGGCGGCGCCCGTCACGGCCCTGTTCCGCCCCGGGATGATCGGGCGCACGACCGCGGCCGCGCTCACCTGCATGGCGGTCAACATCTCGGTCTACGGCTTCGTCGCCTGGCTGCCGACCTTCCTGGTGCGCCAGGGCATGAGCGTGGTGCAGTCGCTGGGCTTCACCACCCTGATGTCCCTCGGCAGCATCGCGGGCGCCCTCGTCGGCATGGCGCTCGGCGACCGGATCTCCCGGCAGCGCTCCCTCGTCGGGACCTGCCTCGCCATCATGGCGCTCGGCGTCGTCTACGCCACCCTGCGCGAGCCCGTCGAGATCACGGTCGTGGGCTTCTGCCTCGTCACCAGCATCTACACCCTCGTGACGCTCGGCCTCTACGGCTACATCCCGGAACTGTTCCCGACCCACCTGCGGCTGCGCGGCACCGGCGTCGCCGGGATGTGCGGGCGGGCCGCCTCGATCGCGACGCCGTTCCTGGTCGTCGGGCTGTTCGAGGCCTTCGGGCTCCCCGGCGTGCTCGGCCTCGTCGGCTGCGTGCTGGCAGCACTCGTCGCGGCGATCCTCGTCCTGCGGGTCGAGACCGGCGGCGTGTCCCTCGACGACGCCGGCAGCCCGCCCGGCCGCCGCGAGGCCGCGTCCCCCGGCGCCCTGCACCGCCACGCCTGACGCCGGAGCCCTCCCGGCGAACCCGCAGACCCACCGCCACGAAGGACGACCGCCATGGACATGAAGACGCCCGCCGAGATGCACGACGAGGAGGCCCTGATCCTCGATTCCGTGGACCGCTTCCTCGAGGCGGACGTGCGGCCCTACGTCCACGACCTCGAGGCCCGCGACGAGTACCCGGCCGAGATCGTCGAGAAGATGAAGGCGCTCGGCCTGTTCGGCTGCCTGATCCAGCCCGAGCACGGCGGCCTCGGCCTCTCCACGGCGACCTACGCCAAGATCATCGAGCGGATGTCGGCGGTGTGGATGTCGATCAGCGGCATCGTCAACTCGCACCTCATCATGGCGATGGCGGTGCAGCGCTACGGCACGGAGGCGCAGAAGCAGGCCTACCTGCCGCGCTTCGCCACCGGCGAGCTGCGCGGCGGCATCGCCCTGACCGAGCCCGATTGCGGCACCGACCTCCAGGCGATCCGCACGACCGCGCGGCGGGTCGGCGACGACTACGCCGTCAACGGCACCAAGACCTGGATCACGAACAGCTACTACGGCAACACCTTCGCGCTCCTGGTGAAGACCGACACGGGCGCGACGCCGCGCCACAAGGGCATGAGCCTGCTCATCGCCGAGAAGGGGCCGGGCTTCAACGTCAGCCGCAAGCTGCCGAAGCTCGGCTACAAGGGCATCGACACCTGCGAGCTGAGCTTCGAGGAGTACCGGGTCCCGGCCGACCGGCTGATCGGGGGCCGCGAGGGGCGCGGCCTGCAGCAGATCCTGGGCGGGCTCGAGCTCGGCCGCATCAACGTGGCGGCCCGCGGCGTCGGGGTCGCGGACGCGGCCCTGAAGGAGGCGGTGGCCTACGCGCAGATCCGCCGGACCTTCGGCAAGCCGATCTGCGAGCACCAGGCGATCCAGCTCAAGCTCGGCGAGATGGCGACCCGGGTCGAGGCGGCGCGCCTGCTGACCTACCGGGCGGCCGAGTCCTTCGACCGCGGCGAGCGCTGCGACATGGAGGCCGGCATGGCGAAGTACTTCGCCACCGAGGCCGCCGTCGAGAACGCCACGGAGGCCATGCGCATCCACGGCGCCTACGGCTACTCGAAGGAGTACAACGTCGAGCGGCTCTACCGCGACGCGCCGCTCCTCGTCATCGGCGAGGGCACGAATGAGATGCAGCGCATCATCATCGCCAAGCAGCTCGTCGAGAGGAACCGGATATGAGCGGCCTGCCGCTCGCGGGCCTGCGGGTCCTGTCGGTCGAGCAGTACGGCGCCGGGCCCTTCGGCACGCAGCACCTCGCCGATCTCGGGGCCGACGTCGTCAAGGTCGAGAACCTCACGGACGGCGGCGACGTCGGCCGCCACGTCGGGCCCCACTTCCTCGAGCCGGGCGACAGCCACTTCTACGAGGCGTTCAACCGCAACAAGCGCTCGATCGCCCTCGATCTCAAGGCGCCGGACGGCCGCGCCGTGCTGCGCGCGCTCGCCCGGGACGCCGACGCGGTGTTCAACAACCTGCGGGGCGACCTGCCGGCCAAGCTCGGGCTCGACCACGCGAGCCTCGCCGAGGTCAACCCGGCCCTCGTCTGCGTCCACCTCTCGGCCTACGGCCGGACGGGCTCGCGGGCGGCCTGGCCGGGCTACGACTACCTGATGCAGGCGGAGGCCGGCTACCTCTCCGTCACGGGCGAGCCGGACGGGCCGCCGGCCCGGATGGGCCTGTCGATCATCGACCTCATGACCGGGACGACCGCCGCCATGGCGCTGCTCGCCGGCGTCCTCGCGGCACGCCGCACCGGCCGGGGCCGGGACTACGACGTCAGCCTGTTCGACGTCGCGCTCCACAACCTCTGCTACGTGGGCACCTGGTACCTCAACGGCGGCACCGTCACGACGCGCGCGCCGCGCTCCAGCCACCCCTCCCTCACCCCGAGCCAGCTCTACCGGACCGCGGACGGCTGGATCTTCATCATGTGCCAGAAGGAGAAGTTCTTCCGGGTGCTGGCGGACCTCGTGGGCCACCCCGAGTGGCCGGACGACCCGGACTTCGCGACCTTCGCGGCGCGCCTGCGCAACCGGCCCCGGGTCAACGCCGCGATCGACGAGGCGCTGTCGCACAGGACGACCGCCGCCTGGATGGCGATCCTCGGCGGCAAGGTGCCGGTGGCGCCCGTCCACGACGTGCGCGAGGCGCTGGAGAACCCGTTCGCGCACGAGCAGGAGCGGATCGTCGACTTCGCCCACGAGCGGCACGGCCCGGTCCGCGGCATCGCCTCGCCGGTCAGGGTCGCGGGCGCCGCGCACCCGACCGCGGCCGCGCCCGCGCTCGGCCAGGACACCGAGGCGCTCCTGCGCGCGGCCGGCTTCTCGGCCCACGCGATCGGCGACCTACGCGCGCGGGCCGTGGTGCGCTAAGACCCTCCCTCATGTCCCTGATCACGCCCCAGCCCCGCTACCTCCAGCTCGCCCAGACGCTCATCAGCGAGATCGAGACCGGCCGCTACCCCGTCGGCGGCCTGATGCCGACCGAGCTCGCGCTGTGCGAGCAGTTCGGGGCGAGCCGGTTCACCGTGCGGGAGGCCGTGAAGCGGCTCGTGGAGCTCGGGCTCGTGAGCCGGCAGGCGGGGGTCGGCACCCGGGTCCTGAGCACCCGGGCCCGCACGGCCTACCGGCAGGTCATGCAGGGCATGGCCGACCTCCAGCAGTACACGGCCGAGACCGAGCTCGAGATCGTGGACGTCGAGATGGCGCCCCTCGACCGGGAGATCGCCGCCCTGGCGCAGGCGCCCGCGGGCCAGTCCTGGCTCCACGTCCGGGGCCTGCGCCACCTCGAGGGGGCGCCGGCCCCGCCGCTCTGCGCGAGCGACATCTACATCCATCCGGCCTTCCGCTCCGTGCGCCAGCTCGGCGGGCGCTCCACCGTGCCGGTCTACGTCCGCATCGAGGAGCAGTTCGGCGAGACGGTCTCGGAGGTGCAGCAGCAGATCCGGGCGGTTCCGCTCTCGCCCGAGCAGGCGCGCCGCCTCGACGCCGAGGCCGGCTCGCCGGCCCTCTGGGTCTGCCGCCTCTACCTCAACCGCCGCGGCGAGGTGATCGAGGTGGCGATCAGCACCCATCCGGCCGACCGCTTCAGCTACTCGGAGGTCTTCCGCCGCGAGCGGCCGGGCGCGCGGGGCGGCGGGGAGGCCGGCGATGAGGCGTGAGCGCAGCTACCTGTTCTGCCCGGGCGACCGCCCGGAGCGCTTCGCCAAGGCCCTGGCGAGCGGGGCCGACCGGGTCGTGCTCGACCTCGAGGACGCGGTCCTGCCGGACGCCAAGGCGGGGGCCCGGGACGGGCTCGCGGACTGGCTCGCCGGGGCCCCGCCCGGATCCGCCATCGTGCGCGTCAACGCCCTCGGCACGCCCTGGCACGAGGACGACGTGCGCGCCCTCGCGGGCCTGCCGGGCCTCGCCGGGCTGATGCTGCCCAAGACCGAGGGCTCGGACGGGCTCGCGGCCCTGCGCGCCCGCCTGGCGCCGGAGCGGTCGCTCGTCGCCCTCGTCGAGACCGTGCGGGCCTTCGCGGACCTGCGGGGGCTCGCCGCCGCGCCGGGCCTGCACCGGCTCGCCTTCGGGTCGGTGGATTTCTGCACTGAGGCGGGCATCCGCGGCCACGACCGCGAGCTCGACTACGTCCGCAGCCGGCTCGTGCTCGAATCGGCGCTCGCCGGCCTCGCCCCGCCGGTCGACGGCGTGACCGTCGCGGTCCGCCAGGACGACGTCCTGGCCGGGGACGTGGAGCGGGCCCGCCGCTTCGGGTTCGGCGGCAAGCTCTGCATCCATCCGGGGCAGGTCGCCGCGGTGAATGCCGGCTTCTCCCCGAGCGCCGAGGAGGTCGCCTGGGCGCGGCGCGTGCTCGCCGCCTGCGCGGCCGGTCCCGGCGCGATCGTGGTCGACGGCAAGCTCGTCGACCGCCCGGTCCGCCTCCAGGCCGAGGCCATCCTGGAAGACGCCGCCTGAGCCGCGGGAGCGCCCAAGCGGACGGGGCCCCCGCAGGGCGCTCGAGGCCGTCGCGCAGGCGCTCGGGGGCCTCGACGGCTGCCCCCGTCCTCGACGTCGGCTGCGGCGCCGGCGCCGGCGCCCCCGCCCGGGCGCTCGCGGCCCGGGGCGCGCAGGGCACCGGGATCGGTCCCGAGGGGCCGGCGAGGCGCTGGGCCCCCCGGCGCCCCGGCGTCGGGCTTAGGGGGCGGGCTCAGCCCATCAGGCTCACCAGGGCCGCCATCGCGGCCCGGCCCTCGGGGCCGTCGAACGCGTCGGCGAGCCGGGTCGCGAAGCTCGCGACCGAGCTCGTGACGCCGCCCGCCGCCTCGATCTCCCGCAGGGCCGCCGCCTCGGTGCGGGGTGAGAACCCGCCGCTCGCGTCGAGGAGGACGTGGACGGCGAGGCCGGCCTCGCGGGCGCGCAGGCTCGCGTGCAGCACCACGACCTCGCTCGCGACGCCGGCGAGCACGAGGGTGCGCCGCCCCGTGCCCAGGATCGCGTCGCGGGTCAGGGCGTGCGCGAACACGGACGGCCCGCCGCGCGCGAGCACCGGGACGTCCGGCAGCGCCGCCGTGATCTCGGCGAGCGGACGCGGGTCGTCGGTCCCGAACGGCACCACGGAGGCGACGGCCGGGATGGCGAGGTCGCGGGCGAGCACGGCGAGCGCCCCGGCCGCCTTGCGGATCGCGGCCTCGCCGTTGGTGGCGCTGTGGCCGACGATGCTGTCCTGGAGATCGGCGAACAGCAGGACGACGTCGGAGGGAGCGAGGTTCGGCATGGGGATCGGGACCTCTCGGGTTGGCGGGGCCGCATCGGGGGATCGGGGTCGCGGGGCTCAGGACGGCCCGGGCTCCAGGCCGTCCGGGGGGCGCGGGTCGGCCCGGGGCACGACGGTGCTGAACCCGGCCCGCCCGAGCTGGCCCGGGACCGGGTGCCCGAGGGCGTCCTCGAGCCACGGCGCCAGGGCGGCGACGGCCGGGCCGTCGACACCCGTGCGCACGCCGAGCCCGTCCAGCAGGTAGATCAGGTCCTCGGTCGCGACGTTGCCGGTGGCGGCCGGCGCGAACGGGCAGCCGCCGATCCCGCCGGCGCTGGCGTCGAGCGCCGACACGCCCGCCGTCAGGGCCGCGTAGGCGTTGGCGTAGCCGGTGTTGCGGGTGTTGTGGAAATGCGCCCGCAGCGGGACCGCGCCGGCGACCGCGCGCAGGCGGTGGAACAGGTCGACGACCTGGGTCGGCACCGCGACGCCGATCGTGTCGGCGAGCGCGATCTCGTCCGGCCCCGCCGCGAGGGCCGCCTCCGCCAGGGCGACGACCCGGGCGGGATCGACGAGGCCCTCGAACGGGCACCCGAAGGCGGCCGCGATCGTGACCGTGAGCCGGCGGCCCGCGCCGCGGGCGATGGCGGCGATCCGGGCCCAGTCGGCGAGGGTGTCGGCGACGGAGCGGCCCTGGTTGCGCAGGCTGAAGCTCTCGGTCGCCACGACGACGGAGCCGATCTCGTCGCAGCCGGCCGCGACCGCGCGCTCGGCCCCCCGCGGGTTGAGCACGAGGCCCGCGTAGGCGACGCCCCGGTCCCGGGGCACGCCCGCCATCACGGCCTCCGCGTCCGCCATCTGCGGCACGCGGCCCGGATGCACGAAGCTCGTCGCCTCGATGCGGGTGATCCCGGCGGCGGCGAGGCGGCGGATGAGGGCGAGCTTGTCGTCCGTCGCCAGGCGCCGCGCCTCGTTCTGGAGCCCGTCGCGCGGGCCGACCTCGACCAGGGTCACGCGCCCGGGCAGCACCGGGCCGCGGGCGGGGGCGGCCGGGCTCACGCGGCGGCCGTCCGCGCCGGCGGGGCCGCGCCGACGACGCCCCGGCCCGCGAGCGCCTCGAGCCGGGCGGCATCGAGGCCGAGGAGGTCGCGCAGCACCTCCGCGTTGTGCTGCCCGAGCGCCGGGCCGGGCGTGCGCACCGCGCCGGGCGTCTCCGACAGGCGGGGCGCGACGTTCTGCATCTTGAGCGTCCCGAGCTGCGGGTGGAGGACGTCGACGATCGCCTGCCGGGCCTTGAAGTGGGCATCCTCCAGCATCTCGGGCGCCCGGTAGATGTCGCCCCGGGGGACGCCGTGGTCGTCGAGGAGGCGGCCGAGCTCCTCCCGGCCGAGGGCGCCCGTCCAGGCGGAGACCGTGGCGTCGAGCTCCGCCTGGTTCTCGCCCCGCGCCGTGTGGGTGGCGAAGCGGGGATCGTCCGCGAGCTCCGGCCGCCCCATGGCGGCGGCGAGGCGCTTGAACACGCTGTCCATGTTGGCGGCGATCAGCACGAAGATCCCGTCCCGCGTCGGGTAGACGTTCGAGGGCGCGATGCGCGGCAGGATCGCGCCCGTGCGCTCGCGGATGTAGCCCGTGCGGTCGT
Source organism: Methylobacterium crusticola (assembly GCF_003574465.1). Taxonomy (GTDB): domain Bacteria; phylum Pseudomonadota; class Alphaproteobacteria; order Rhizobiales; family Beijerinckiaceae; genus Methylobacterium; species Methylobacterium crusticola. The sequence continues at coordinate 52,368 of NZ_QOWC01000006.1, read as the reverse complement.
AGTCGGTCACGAGGCTCTCCATCACGGCGAGCACCGCCTCGTAGATCGCGCTGTCGACGACCTGGCCGCGGCCCGTGCGGGCGCGGGCGTGGATCGCCATCATCCCGCCGAGGCACGCGAAGGTCGCCGCCAGGGTGTCGCCGATGGAGATGCCGCTGCGCGAGGGCGGGGTCGAGGGGTCGCCGACGACGTAGCGCATGCCGCCCATGGCCTCCCCGATCGAGCCGTAGCCCGCCTTGTGGGCGTAGGGCCCGGTCTGGCCGTAGCCGGACACCCGGATCATGACGAGGCCCGGGTTGAGGGCCGCGAGGGCCTCGTAGCCGAGCCCCCAGCGCTCCAGGGTGCCGGGGCGGAAATTCTCGATCAGCACGTCGGAGCGCGCCACGAGGTCCCGGATCAGCGCCTGCCCGTCCGGCTCGCGCGCGTCGATCTCGACCGACTTCTTGTTGCGGGCGACCACCGGCCACCACAGCGCCGTGCCGGCATCCTTCTGGCCCCATTCCCGCATCGGGTCGCCGATTCCCGGCGCCTCGACCTTGATCACCTCCGCGCCGAAATCGGCGAAGAGCTGCCCGCAGAACGGCCCGGCCAGGAGCTGGCCCATCTCGACGACCCGCAGGTCGGACAGGGGACCGGTGCCCGTCGTCTGCTCAGCCATGTGCTCGCTCTCCCTGATGACGTCTGGTCGACCGCCCGCGCCCAGGCCCGCGGCGGGGCCGCGGGCGGGGGTCTGGCCCGCGGCGGGGTCCGTGCCGCGCGGGGCCCCTCGGCGCGCCCGCCTCCCTCACGGGTGCGCGCCCCGCGCCGCGAGGGGCGCGACCCCCGCCTCGGCGCCGTCCCGCTCCGCCTCCTCGAGGGAGGTAGAGCGCATCTCGACGGGCAGGAGCGCCACGCTCACGGCGAGCAGCGCGAGGGCCGTCACCACCATGCCGACCACGCCCGCCACGCCGAAGCCCGTGAACAGCGCGACGACGACGTAGGGCATCGTGATCGAGGCCAGCCGCCCGCAGGCATTCGCGAAGCCGCCGCCCCGCAGGCGCAGCGCCGTCGGGAACAGCTCGGGACCGTAGGAGTAGAACGCCACCGCGACCAGGAAGTAGATCGCGCTCACGAGCCCGAATCCCACGGCCATCACCGCCATCGGGTCGCTCACGTGGGGGTAGACCAGCGCGAACAGGCTGATGACCACGCAGACGCCGATCATCGAGGTCTTGCGGGGGATGCGGTCGGCGAGCAGGTAGCCCACGAGCGCGCCGAACGGCCCGCCGATGGTCATCAGCGTGGTGAAGCCGAGGGACTGGACCACCGACAGCCCCTGCTTGACCAGGAAGGTCGGGATCCAGGCGATCATCCCGTAGACCGAGACGTTGACGGCGACCTGCGAGAGCGCGGCCACGAAGGTGCGCGGGGCGAGGGCGCGCGAGAACAGCGCCCGCATGGGCATGTCGGGCTGGCGCAGGTCCCGGGTGACCGCGACCGCGGGAAGCGCGCCGACCTGCGCGCCCACCTCCGCCTCGATCCGCGCGAGCGTCGCCTCGGCCTCGGCGGTGCGGCCGCGCGACTCGAGCCAGCGGGGTGATTCCGGCATCTGCTTGCGCAGGATCCAGACGACGAACGCCCCGACCCCGGCGATCAGGAACATCACCCGCCAGGTGAATTGCGGGATCAGGAAGTACCCCGCCGCGTTCGCGGCCGGGAGGCCGACGTTGATCAGCATGCCCAGGAGGGCGCCCCAGCGCCCGCGATGGGAGGGCGGGATGAACTCGCAGAGCGTGCCGGCCGCCACCACGAGCTCGGCCCCGAGGCCGATGCCCATGACGAAGCGGCAGGCGATCAGCACCGTGATGCTGGGGGCAAAGCACGCCGCGAGCGAGGCGGCCCCGAAGATGGCGAGGTTCGCCTGGTAGGAGAAGCGGCGGCCGTAGCGGTCGCCGAGGTAGCCCGACGAGGCCGCGCCGATCAGCATCCCGAAGAAGCCGGAGGAGACGAACATCGCGCCGTGCGCGAGGTCGGAGAAGCCGTCCTTGACGATGGCGGCAACGACGCTGCTCGCGAGGTAGACGTCGAAGGCGTCGACGAAGCCGCCCGCCGCGATGAGCCAGAGCATGCGCCAGTGGAAGCGCGAGACCGGAAGGCGGTCGAGGCGCGCTCCCGCGTTGATGACGTCGGCCATGGGTGTGTCCTCTCCGGTTCGCGCGGCCTGTCCCGGCCGTCTCGATGCCCGTCGGGCGGGCGCCTCCCGCCCGCGCAGGCGGTCAGTGCCGGGCGAGGAAGCCCAGCAGGGCGTCGGCGAACTCGGCCTTGCGGCGGGAGCCGGCGATGACGTGGGCGGCCTGCGGCATGTCGAGGCCCTCCGCGTTCGGGATCGCCTCCTCGATCGGCCGGGTCGTGCGCGGGCCCGTCACCTGGTCGAGGCCGGCGTGCTGGACGAGGGTCGGCGCCCGGATGGCGCCGGCGCGGTCCCGGGCGTCGTGGGCGAGGCAGGCCTCGATGAAGCGGGCATGGGCGCCGACGCGGCCGTTGAGCTCGCTCCAGACGCCGGTCTCGCCGAGCAGCCGGTCGACGTTGCGGGCGTAGTAGTCGGGCTCGAACGACAGCAGCGAGACGATCTTCTGGAAGGGCAGGAAGCCGAAGTCGCGGTGGGCGGACAGGAGCATCGCGAGCTGGTCGCCGAGGAAGCGGTCGACGGCGATCCAGGCCCCGGTGTTCACCATCGACCGGGCGAGGTCGGGCCGGCGGATCGCCACCTCCTGCATGATGCAGGCGCCCATCCCGATGAGGCCGACGAGGTGCGCGCGCGCGACCCCGAGGTGGCTGGCCAGCCCCATCACGTCGTCGGCGTAGAGGGCCGTGGTCGCCGGGACCGCGAGGTCGTCGCCGGATTCGCCGATCCCGCGGTGGTCGAACAGGATCACGCTGTAGCGGTCCGTCAGCCCGGCCGGGAGGTGGCGCTCCTCGCCGTGGCAGAACGTGCCCCACCCGCCCGACAGGATCAGGGGCTCGCCCGTCCCGTGGACCTCGTAGTGCATCCGGTGTCCGTTGATCTGTGCGCTCGGCATGGCGTGTCCGTGGAGGCGGGAGGGATCATCGCGGGGCGGTCGGCGGCTTCGCGGCGGCGGCCCCGGGCGGGCGGTGCCCGGGGAGAGCCCGCCCGTGGCGGGCGCTGCCGGGAGGGCCCGTCCGCGGCGGGCGCTGCCCGGGCGGGGTCACGGAATCCGCCCGGACGCGGCGAAGCGCGCCATGCAGGCCTCGGCGTCGACCACGTCGGCGTAGCGCCGGCCGACGTCGAGGAGGTTCGCCTCGTGCGGCCCGGGCTCCATGTCGCCGCAGCAATCGGCCGGCACGATGGTGCGCAAGCCGTGCGAGAAGGCGTCGATGATCGAGGCGCGCACGCAGCCCGAGGTGGTGCAGCCCGCGACCACCACCGTGTCGACCCGGTTGCGCTGCAGGATCGCGGCGACGGGCGTCCCGAAGAAGATCGACGGCCCGGCCTTGACCAGGGTGACGTCGTAGGCGGGATCGTGGATCCGCGGGTCGAGCTCGGTGCCGGGATCGCCGTGGAACAGGCCCGTGCGCACCGCGGCGGTCTTCCAGGGGATCACGTCGCGCGCGCCGCACCAGGCCGTGCGGCAGGAGACGACGAGGATCCCGGCGCGCCGGGCGGCCGCGAGCAGCGTCGCGGTGCGCCGGACCGCCGCGTGGATGTGGGGCGAGCCGCCCGCCGGGAGGCTCGGGTCCGTGAAGGCGCGCTGGAAGTCGACCACGAGCACGGCCGGGCTGTCGCCGAAGCCGACCGGGATCGCGCCGTAGCCCGCGGCGTCGAAGCGGTCGCTCATCGCGCCCGCCCTCCCCGCTCCGCCAGGACCGCCCGCGTGTGCTCGCCGAGGGCGGGCTCCCGCAGGCGGGGCTCGGGCGGCTCGTCGCGGAAGCGGATCGCCGGCGCGACGTGGCGGCGGCCGGCCTCGTCGGTGAGGATCATGCCGCGGGCCAGGGCGTGCTCGTCGCCGAGCGCCTCCGGCAGGGTCTTGACCGGCGCGAAGCAGACGTCGAGGGGCGCGAACCACGCGATCCACTCGGCCTGGCTGCGCTCCCGGAACACGTCCCGCAGGAACGCGACGAGGGGCGCCTGGTGGGGCCCGGGCCCCGCCTCGCAGAGGGGCAGGAGGTCGAGCCGGTCGAGCCGGCCGAGCAGGGTGCGGACGAACTTGATCTCCTGGCCGCCGAGCACGACGTGGCGGCCGTCGGCGGTCCCGTAGATCTGGTAGAAGGCCGAGCCGCCCATGCTCCGCTCGTGCTTGGGCACGGGCTGGCGCCCCTCGGCGAGGGCGGGCCCGAGGACGTTCGGCATGGAGGCGAGCACGCTCTCGTGCATCGCGGCGTCGATGTAGTCGCCCCGGCCGGTCTGGTGCCGGCGCAGGAGCGCCATCAGCACCCCCGACAGGGCGTGGAGCGAGGCCAGCATGTCGGCCGCCGGGATGCCCGGGATCGCGGGCGCGTCGTCGCGCCCGAGGGTGAGGCCGACCGCCCCGGCGAGCGCCTCGGCGGCGAGGTCGTGGGCCGGGCGCGCCGCGTAGGGGCCGGTCTGGCCGAAGGCGCTGATCGAGCAGTAGACGAGGCGCGGGTTGCGCCCGCGCAGGGTCGGGTCGTCGAAGCCGAGGCGCGCCGCCACGCCGGGCCGGAACGTCTCGACGAACACGTCGGCCTCGTCGCAGAGCGCGAGCAGCGCCGCGCGGCCGGCCTCGGTCTTGAGGTCGAGGACGACGCTGCGCTTGCCGCGGTTGACGTTGCGGAAGAACACCGTCGAGGGCCCGTCCGCCGGGCCGATCTGGCGCCCCGGATCGCCCTCCCCCGGGGGCTCGACCTTGATCACCTCGGCGCCGTGATCGGCCAGCACCATGGTGAGGTACGGCCCGGGCAGGAACACCGAGAGGTCGACGACCTTGAGCCCCTCGAGCTTCATGCGACGCGCTCCGCCGGCGCGGGAGCGGGAGCGGGAGCGGGCGCAGCCGCGGGCGCGGCCTCGGCGAGGAGGCCGCCATCGGCGCCGAGGGCGCTGCAGGCCGCCTGCCCGGGGCGCCGGCCGTCGATCTTGAGGGGGTTGGCGAGCAGCCGCAGGTCCGGCCGCGCCGGGTGGGGCACGCGGGCGATCATCCCGACCTCCGCCACGAACGGGTTGGCGAGCGCCTGCGCCACGTCGTGGACCGGCGCGACGGGGAGCCGGCCCGCCAGGATCGCGAGCCAGGCCGCGGTCGGCTTGGCCGCGAAGGCCTCGTCGAGCAGAGCCGTCAGCGCGTCCCGGTGGTCGCGCCGGGCGGCCGCGGTCGCGAAGCGGGGGTCGGCCGCGAGGTCCGGGCGGCCGAGCCCGTCGAGGAGCGCGTCCCAGAACTTGTCCATCATGCAGCCGACGAAGATCCAGCCGTCGGCGGTGCGCAGGGTCTGGACCGGCGTGCGGGCGAGGTGGGCCCCCCGCGGCAGCCGGGAGGCGACCTCGCCCTCGTTGAGGTGCCAGGTGCCCGGATAGGTGAGCTGGTGCAGGGCGACGTCGAACAGGCTGGTGTCGACGTCGCAGCCCTGCCCGGTCGCCCGCGCCCGGATCACCGCCGCGAGCAGGCCCGTGACGCCGGTCATGCCGGTCATGAAGTCGATCATCGACACGCCCATGCGCGAGGGCGGCCCGTCCGGCTCCCCGGTCAGGCTCATCAGGCCGGCCTCGGCCTGCATCAGGAAGTCGTAGCCCGGCCAGCTCTTGCGGCCGTTGTCGCGGCCGTAGGCCGAGATGTGGAGGCAGACGATCCGGGGGTTGGCGGCCCGCAGGCCGGCGTAGTCGATCCCGAGCTTCTCGGGCTGGTCGCCGCGCAGGTTGTTGAGCACGGCGTCCGCGCTGCCCGCGAGCCGCAGCAGGGCGGCCCGGCCCTCCGGCGTCTTGACGTCGAGGGCGACGCTCTTCTTGTTGAGGTTGAAGGTCTGGAAGTACTGGCTGTCGTTCTCGCCAAGGAGGTGCGGGCCCATGTGGCGGGAGGCATCGCCGCCGGTCGCGGCGTTCTCGACCTTGATCACCTCCGCCCCGAGGTCGGCCAGGAACATGGAGCCGTAGGGCCCGGCGCCGAACTGCTCGAAGGTGAGCACCCTGAGGCCGTCGAGGAGGCTCATGACCTGCTCGCCCGGCGCGTGAAGGCCGCCGCACCGTGGACGATTTGTCCGGACGTATCTGGCACGTCACCCTCCCTGTCGGCTCTTTGTCCGGACAAAGTCGCACCGGTTCGCGGGGCTGTCAATCGCCTTTCCGCGAGCGGGCGCAGGGGCCCGGCTCGTTTTCGCGACCGGGCGCGGGGCCCGGCTTGCCAGGGACGGCGTGCGGGCCGTAGGATCCCGGCCCCATCCCGACGCGAAGGTGTTCGGACAAATTCCGACCCTTCGGCACCCGGAGACTCGGCCCCCGCCGCGATGACCGCCCTCGCCCCGCCCGTTCCCGTCCCGCCCCCGACGGCCGAGAGGCGGTCGGCCCGGGTCGCCCACGCGCTCAGGAGCGCGATCGCGCAGCAGCGCTACCCCGTCGGCTCGCCGCTGCCGACCGAGATGGAGCTCTGCCGCCACTTCGCGGTGGGCCGTCACACGGTGCGGGCCGCCCTGAAGGAGCTGAGCGACCTCGGCCTCGTGGCGCGGCGCCAGGGCTCGGGCACGCAGGTCGTGTCGGCGTCGCCGCGCAGCGCCTACGTCCAGTCGATGCGCTCGCTGCAGGAGCTGACGCAGTACGCCCGCGACACGATCCTGCGCATCGACCGGCTGGAGCCCGTCGCCCTGGCGCAGGCCGACGCGGACCTCGTCCCGGCCGCCCCCGGATCGACCTGGATGCGGATCGACGGCGTCCGCTGGGACGCCGGCGAGACGGCGCGGATCTGCGTCACCACCGTCTTCGTGCACATGCGGTTCCGGGAGGCCCTCGAGGCGGCGGGGACCTTCGGCGGCCCGATCTACGCCCTCGTGGAGGCGCGCTCCGGCGAGCGGATCGTCGGCGCGACGCAGGACGTCACGGCCCACCTGATGCCGCGGCCGGTGGCCAAGCGGCTCGCCGTCCCGGCCGGGCAGCCGGCCCTGCGCTTCGTGCGGCGCTACCTCGACGCCAGCGGCGTCCCCATGGTGGCCTCCGTCAACTGGCACGCGGCGGAGGGCTTCACCTACAGCACGCGCCTGAGCCTGGACGAGCGCTACGCCGGCGCGTGAGGCGGCCCCGCCCGCCCGCCCGCGCCGCGGGCCGGCGCCCCGGTTGCGGCGCCCTCCCTGGCCGCGGCGCCCCGGCGGGCCGGGCCGCCGCCGCGCGGGGACCGGCGCGCCCCGGGTCCTCAGCGCTCGTGCCCGGCCGTGGCGGTGGTCTCGCGGACCGGGGAGAGCACGTAGTCGATCACCCGCCGGCTGCCGGTGCGGATCTCCACCGTCGCGGTCATGCCGGGCGTCAGCGCCACGGTCTGGCCGTCGGCCGCGATGCTGCTGCGCGAGAGGGCGATCGTCACCGGGAAGATCAGGTTCTGCGTCCGCGGCATGCCGCTCACCGGCGAGAGCCCCTGGCCCCGCGCCACCGACAGCGCGTCGCTCGACCCGCTCGCGTCCCTGTCGTCCACCGCGTCGCGCGACACCCGCAGGACCGTGCCCTCGATCGTGCCGTAGCGGGTGAACGGGAAGGCGTCGATCTTCACCACCGCCTCCTGCCCCGGGATCACGAAGCCGATGTCCTTGTTCTGCACCTGCGCCTCGACCTCGATCGGGCCGTCGGAGGGCACCACGATCATCAGCGGCTGGCCCGCCGTCACGACCTGGCCCAACGTCGTCACGGCGAGCTGCTGCACGGTGCCGGCGATCGGCGCCGTCAGGGCCATGCGCGCCTGCTTGAGCTGGGCCTTGACCACGTCCTGGCGCAGGGCGTCGCGCTTCTGGGCCGCCTCGGTGAGGGACTGGTGCTGACGCGCCACCGTCTCGCTCGTCAGCTGCTCGATGCGCCGCTCCAGGGACCGCGCCCCCGCCCGCGCCTCGATCAGCTGGCCGCGGTCGTAGGCGAGGTCGGCCGCCACCTGCTCGACCTGCTGCACCGCGTCGATCACCGCCGCCCGCGTGCCGGCGGCCTTCGCCACCAGGGTCTCGCGCATGTCGGCCCGCTCCTTGAGCACCGCCCGCAGGCGCTCGCGCGCCTCGATGCTGGCCGCGAAGCGCTGCTGCGTCGCCTCCTTCTCGGCGAGCTGGGCCTGGAACGCCTCCCGGGTCGTCACGTACTGGCTGATCTCGGCCGCCATGGCGGCCTCCTCGCGGGCCTGGACCGCCGGCGGGATGTCGGGCGGGAACACCGGCCGGAGCTTCGGGGTGTTGGCCTCGAGCGCCGCGATGGTGGCGCGGCGCCGGGCGATCTGGGCCTCGAGCGCGGCGAGGTCGCCGCTGCGGGCGGCGAGGTCCGCGTCGGCCTCGGTCGGCTCCATGGCCACCAGGAGGTCGCCCGCCTTCACGCGGGTGCCGTTCTCCACGAGGACCGCCTGCACCTTGCCGGTGTCGTAGGGCTGGACGACCTTCGAGCGCCCGCTCGGCTGGATGCGCCCGGAGGCGACGGCGTGGATGTCGAGCCTGGCAAGGCAGCTCCACAGGAGCGCGCCGGCGAACATCAGGCAGATCGTCCAGGTGAACAGGACCGCGTAGGGCGAGGCCGGCGTGTCCAGGATCTCGAGGTGGGCGGGCAGGAACTCCTGGTCCTCCCGGTCGTCGGCGATGCGCCGGACCCGCTCGGTGAACGCGCGGGGGCTCAGGGCGCGCGAGGCGGCGGCGCCCGGCAGGCCGGCGCGCGGCGCACGGGCCGGCAGGCCGGGCTTGGCCGGCACGGGCTTGGCCGGCACGGGCGCGGCGGGTTGGGTGTCCGGGGCCTGGCTCACGCGGCCTCTCCCTGCTCGGATCCGTGGTCGGACTGCATGCGCCAGAGCCGGCCGTAGAGCGAGGCGGGCCGCTCCAGGAGCTCGCGGTGCGTGCCGTCCTCGATGATGCGCCCGTCCTGGAGCGCGATGATGCGGTCGCACAGCCGCACCGCCGCGAGCCGGTGGGCGATGATCACCACGGTGCGGCCGCGCACGATGTGCTTCATGTTGTCCTGGATGATGCGCTCGCTCTCGTAGTCGAGCGCCGAGGTCGCCTCGTCGAGGATCAGGATGCGCGGGTTGGTGGCCAGCGCCCGCGCGATGGCGAGCCGCTGGCGCTGGCCGCCCGACAGGTTGGCGCCGCGCTCCTCGATCGGGGTGTCGTAGCCGAGCGGGAGCCGGTTGATGAACTCGTCGGCGCCCGAGAGCCGCGCCACCTGCATCACCTGGGCGCGCGAGAGCCCCGGATTGGCGAGCGCGATGTTCTCGAACACCGTCTTGTTGAAGAGCAGGTTCTCCTGCAGCACGACGCCGATCTGGCGCCGCAGCCAGGCCGGGTCGACCTGGGCGATGTCGACGCCGTCGACCAGCACCTGGCCCTTCTCGGGCACGTAGAGGCGCTGGAGCAGCTTGGTGAAGGTCGACTTGCCCGAGCCGGAGGGCCCGACGATGCCGATGACCTGGCCGGCCGGGATCTCGAGGGAGATGTCGCGCAGCACCTCCGGGGTGCCGGGCTGGTAGCGGAACGAGAGCGTGCGCACCGAGACCTGGCCCTTGGCGGGGGGCAGGTGGGCCTGGGCCATGGAGCGGGTCTCGGGCGGGCAGTTGAGCACGTCGCCGAGGCGCTCGATGGACACCTTGACCTGCTGGAAGTCCTGCCAGAGCTGGGACAGGCGCAGGATCGGGCCGGTGACCTGGCCCATGATCATGTTGAAGGCGATCAGGCTGCCGACCGTCATCTCGCCGTTCATGACCGCGTAGGCGCCGAAGAACAGCACCAGGGCGGTCGTGACCTTGTTGATGTACTGGATCGCGTTCTGGCCCAGGCTGGCGAGCAGACCCGTGACGAACGAGGTCTTGACGTAGGCGGCCAGCCGCTCCTCCCACTGGTTCTTGAGGGTCGGCTCGACGGCGAGCGCCTTGATGGTGTGGATGCCCACCACCGACTCGATCAGGAACTGGTTGGAGAGGGCCGAGCGGTTGAAGCGCTCCAGCGTCTTCTCGCGCAGGATCGGGCGCAGCAGCACCGCCACCAGGATGTAGCACGGGATCGACAGCGTGACGATGAGCGCCAGGACGGGCGAGTACAGGAACAGGATGGCGACGAAGAGGAGCGTGAACGGGATGTCGATGGCCGAGGTCAGGGCCTGGCCGGTGAGGAAGCTGCGCACGGTCTCGAGCTCGCGCACCCGGGCCACGGTCTGGCCGGCGGGCCGGGTCTCGAAGTAGCCGAGCGGCAGCCGCATGAGGTGGTCGAACAGGCGCGCGCCGAGCTCGACGTCGATGCGGCTCGTGGTGTGGGTGAGGATGTAGCCGCGCAGGTACTGGAGCACGACGTGGAACAGGCCGAGCACCACGAGGCCGACCGCCACCAGGGTGAGGGTGGAGTAGCCGCGGTGGACCAGGACCTTGTCGATCGTGATCTGGAAGAAGATCGGCGTGATGAGGGCGCAGACCTGGATGAAGAACGAGGCGACCAGGACCGTGGCGAGGGGCCGGCGGTAGCGCCAGATCGAGGGCGCGAACCAGGTCAGGCCGAAATCGTGGATGACCTTCTGGAGGCTGGCGCGCCGGGCGACGAGCACGATGGCGCCGGTCCAGCGGGCCGCGACCTCGGCGGCGGGCAGGTGCTCGGCCGACCGGGCGGCGGCGTCGACGACGCGCAGCTTGCCGTCGTCGAGGCGGCGGCCGAGGACGAGGAAGCGCCCGTCGTCCATCTCCAGGATGGCGGGGAGCGGGATGGTGTCGAGGCGCTCGGGCTTCTGGGCCTGGAGCAGGCGGGCCTTGAGGCCGACCTTGCGGGCGGCGCGGACCAGGTCGACGACGCCCGCGGGCTGAACGCCGAGGCCGAGCTCGTGGCGCAGCTGGGCCGGCTCGCAGGCGACCTGGTGGAAGGAGGCGACGAGGGCGAGGGCGCTGAAGCCGGGATCGGGCCGGGCGCCGGGCAGGCCGGCCTCGGGGCCGGCACCCTGGCCCGGCGGCGGGCCGCCCGGGGGCGGGCCGGCCGGCGGCCGATCCGCAGGGGGGCGGCCGCCCGCCGGCACCGGTGCTTCTCCCGACATCCGCGTCTCCCTCACGATCCCACCCTCTCGCAGACCGCGGCTCGGTCAAGGGGCCGACGGCTCATCCATTCGTGGAAGCGACGACATGAAGCGACGGGGAGGCCTCGGCGTCCGTGATGTGTATCACATCGAACCCGCGACGCATGCCGCGCCCGCCAGCCGACGCAGCGAAGACGCCTGGGCACGCGCTTCCTTTAGCACGGCGCGCGCGGGTGCATCGACGACCCAGCCCGTCAGCCGGTCGGCCACCGCCCGATATCATCGTCCTGTGGCCATCATGTGACCACACCGCCCCGCCACGCGCGGAACAGGCAAGGCCCAGTGCCGGCAGGAGGCGGATGCAGTGCGTTTACCATGGCACGCCGCGGCGCGATCAGCCGTTCCTTGGTTTTGCGAGGCGCTCGACGAAAGCATCACAGGCCGACTTCGCAGCCGCACATCGAACCTCCACGCGCATCTTGTATCCATCACCGACGGGCTCGGGGATCTGGCACGCGACGGCGGGATGCGCAGGATTCGCACGCCTTGTGAATATGTATGAAGCCAATCTCTGTTTGTCCAAATAGATCACTGCCATAGCATCATCTGCGACTGGCTGATTTCTTGTTTCCAACATCAGACTTACACCTAGTTTCTCCAATGAATCGAATTGCCTGCCACACAGCATATCCGCAACGGCCTTACTTGGAACACTCACTGTCGTGAGCACGACGGCTGCGAGGACGTAGACCGCGTCCCTCTTTCGCGAGATCGCCATGCTCATCACCCCGGCTGAATATCAAGCGCTAGTTTATCTGGTCATTTTAACGCGATATGCTCTTTGTAAAAAAAATAGAAGACCCAAAAAAACGTCGATAATCCAATGATAATGGCGATCAATAAGAATCCTACGCCAATCAATGTTTTGTAACTTTGAATAAACAATGTGGTACTGCTTATGAATTTGTACGCTGTTACTAGAACAACAGCAATGACAGACGCTAAAAAACCAAATACAGTTAGAACAAGATAATTCGTTTTGGAGACAAACCTAAACAAAATGAATATGAAAAACCAAAATATCGGCAGAGGAGCGAAAAATAACGAACTTGTTATCCATGTCCATATCCAGATCCCAGAATGAAACCTGTAAACGGCAGAAGTATTTTGTCCATCAATCGATAGATATGAAAGCGACGCCCACGTTAGAACTGAGAACCCGGTTGCAATGATATAGGATGATGATATCGTTAGAATTAATACTATGATAAATTTCGTCTCATGTAGCACATTATCGTGAGGTGTACTTCGATAACGAGAATGTTGAACGGAATGCCACATTCTTTATCTATTAAAAAATGGATGTTGATACAATTAATTACAACAAGCATCAGATGCTGTCAAACAATTCCGATCTGAACGATCAAGTTGTTGTTTTTGTTTAATGCAACTTCCTGTATCAAAATTTGATCAAACCCTACTGATGCGGCAATACGTAGCGGAAATCAGTGCCATCCTGAAGCATTATCCCATGTGGCAGGCACTGCGTAATCACTGAAGAACCCCGGCAGTCCCATACTCTCGCCGACAGTCAGGGCACTCCATGCACCGCTGCTATTTTCCATCCGCGTGCGAGCCACGAAACCTGAACTAGGAAGGCGGCCTCCATCAGCGGAAAAACCGGGCGTCCGTCCGTTTGTGATCTACGCAGAGCCGACGCCAGCCGCATACCAGATATCCAGCCTTCGCCGCTGCTCGCGACGAAACAATGATTGATCTGTGGGTCCCGCAGATTATCGGAGCATAAATCAAGGACCCCAGATACCAAAAAACTCTCTTGCGCGTACCAGAACCTCAGATCGTCTGGTTGTAGGCGCCGACCTGCGGGTTCTCGCGCAGGATCGCGTCGAGACCGTGGAACATCGCCTTGAGGCGCGCCTCGGAGACCGGGCTCTCGACCACCACCACCAGCTCCGGCTTGTTGGAGGAGGCCCGCACCAGGCCCCAGGTGCCGTCCTGCGTCATCACCCGCACGCCGTTCACCGTCACGAGGTCGGTGATCGCCTCGCCGGCCACGGGCTCGCCCGCCGCCTGCATGGCGCGCAGCCGCGCCGTCACGGTCTCGACCACGCCGTACTTCACCTCGTCGGCGCAGTGCGGCGACATCGTCGGCGAGCCCCAGGTCTTGGGGAGCGCCGCGTAGAGGTCGGACAGGCTGCGGCCGGGGTTGCGGTCGAGCATCTCCAGGACCGCGATGGCCGTGAGCAGGCCGTCGTCGTAGCCCCGGCCCACCGGCTCGTTGAAGAAGAAGTGGCCGGACTTCTCGAAGCCCGCCAGGGCGTTGAGCTCGTTGACGCGGCGCTTGATGTAGGAGTGGCCCGTCTTCCAGTAGTCGGTCACGACCCCGCGCCCGCGCAGCTCCGGGTCGGTGGCGAACAGGCCGGTCGACTTGACGTCCACGACGAAGCGCGCCCCGGGGTGCTGGAGCGAGAGGTCGCGGGCCAGCATGACCCCGACCTTGTCGGCGAAGATCTCGTGGCCCTTCTCGTCCACCACGCCGCAGCGGTCGCCGTCGCCGTCGAAGCCGAGGCCGAGGTCGGCGCCGGTCTCCCGCACCGTGTCGGCGATGGCGTGCAGCATCGCCATGTCCTCGGGGTTGGGGTTGTAGCGCGGGAAGGTGGCGTCCGCCTCGACGTCGAGGGGCACCACCTCGCAGCCGAGGGCCTCGAGCAGGCCCGGCGCGAAGGCGCCCGCCGTGCCGTTGCCGCAGGCCGCCACCACCTTGATCTTGCGCGTGAGCGGCCTGGCCCGGGCCAGGAGGTCGTCGAGGTAGACCTTGGGGAAGCCCTCGACGAACTCGTAGGCGCCGCCGCTGCGGTACTGGAACGCGCCCGAGAGCACGATCTCCTTGAGGCGGCTCATCTCGTCGGGGCCGAACGTCATCGGGCGCTCGGCGCCCATCTTGACGCCGGTCCAGCCGTTGTCGTTGTGGGAGGCCGTCACCATGGCGACGCAGGGGCAGTCGAGGGCGAACTGGCCGAAATAGGCCATCGGCGAGAGGCAGAGCCCGATGTCCTTCACGCGCAGGCCGGCCGCCTGCATGCCGGCCACCAGCGCGAGCTTGATCGCGGCGGAGTAGGCCCGGAAGTCGTGGCCCGTGACGATGTCGGGCCGCACGCCGCGCTCGTGGATCAGGGTGCCGAGGCCGAGGCCGAGGGCCTGGACCCCCATCAGGTTCAGGTCCTTGGGGAAGAGCCAGCGGGCGTCGTACTCGCGAAAGCCCGTGGGTGCGACCAGAGGCAGGGCCTCGAACGCGAAGGTGTTCGGGGTCAGCGACGGGTGCGGCTTCGGAAACATCGACGGCCCTCGGGGAATGCTCGGATGGGTTGCGTCTCTAGCAGATCCCCGCAGCCGAGCCAAAACCGGCCCGGCCGGGTGCCGGCGCCGCGGGGGCGTCCCGCGGGCGGTCGCCCGTGTTATTCAGGCCGCCGCCGGGGCCCGCCCGGCCCGGGGGCCGCCCCCGGAAGGCCGGGCCGGCCCGCATCCTGCATCGGCGCCGGCCCCGAGACGACGAGGGTGACAGAGTGCCGACACGGACCGGACCGCGCCCGCCCGCCCTGCCGCCGGGGGGGCCGGCATGACCGTCGTGGTCCTGGGGGGTGCGGGCTTCGTCGGGCTCAACCTCGCCCGGGCGCTGCTCGCCCGGGGCGGCGCCGTGCGGCTCCTCGACCGCGCCGCCCCTCCGCCCGCGCTCCTGCGCGCCCTCGCGGCGCCGCCCGGGGCGCTCGAGGTGCGGACGGGCGACGTCACCGATCCGCGGGCGGTCGCCGAGGCGATCGGCCCCGGCACCGACGCCGTGGTGCTGGCCGCCGCCGTCACGGCGGACGCGGCCCGCGAGGCGGCGGCCCCCGGGGGCATCCTGGCCGTCAACCTCGACGCCGTGGTGCCGGCGCTGGAGGCCTGCCGGCGGGCGGGCGTGCGCCGCGTGGTCAACCTCTCCTCGGCGGCCGTCTACGGCGCCGCCCGGGCCGACCGCCTCGCCGAGACGCTGGCACCCGAGCCCGAGAGCCTCTACGCGGTGACGAAGTTCGCGGCCGAGAAGGTGGTGGCGCGGCTGTGCGCGCACTGGGGGCTCGACGGGGTCAGCGCCCGGCTCAGCGCCGTGTTCGGGCCCTTCGAGCGCGACACGGGCTGGCGCGACACCCTGAGCCCGCAGGCGCAGATCTGGGCCGCCATGGCGCGGGGCGAGGCCGCCCTGCTGCCGCGGCCGGGCCTGCGCGACTGGCTCTACGCGCCCGACGCCGCCGAGGCGGTGGCGCGGCTGATCGCGGCGCCGCGCCCGGCGCACCGCCTCTACAACGTCTCCGCCCCGGAGGCCTGGCCGGTGCTCGCCTGGGGCGAGCGCCTCATGCGGGCGAGGCCCGGCTTCGTCTGCCGCCTCGCGCAGCCCGGCGAGGCCCCGACCATCGCGCTCCACGGAGACGCCGACCGGGCGCCCCTCGCGGTCGCGCGGATGCGCGACGAGTTCGGCTGGCAGGCGGCGCACGGCCCGGCCTCCTCCCTCGACCACCTCGTGGCCTGGCATCACGGCGTACAGGAGCGTGCCGCGTGACCCTGGAAGGCAGAATCGCCGTCGTCACCGGCGGCGGCTCCGGCATCGGGGCGGCGACCGCCCGGCTCCTCGCGGAGGCGGGCGCCCGGGTGGCGGTGATCGACCGCGACCGGGACGCCGCGCAGGCGAGCGCGGCCGCGATCGCCTCGGCCGGCGGCACGGCGCTCGCCCGCGCCTCCGACGTCGGCGATCCGGCGGCCTCGCTCGCCGACGCGGCGGCGGTCGCCGCGCAGTGGGGCGGGATCGACGTCCTGGTGGCGGCGGCCGGCTTCTCCTGCGGGGGCACCGTCGAGACCACCGACCCGGCCGACTGGGACGCGGTCTTCCGCACCAACGTCGGCGGCACCTGGCTCTGGGCGCGGGCCGTGATCCCGAGCATGCGGGCGCGGGGCGGCGGCGCCATCGTGACGCTCGCCTCCCAGCTCGCCCTGGCGGGCGGGCGGGGCAACAGCGCCTACATCGCCGCCAAGGGCGCGATCCTGAGCCTGACCCGCACCATGGCGCTCGACCTCGCGGGCGACCGCATCCGGGTCAACGCCCTCGTGCCGGGCGCCATCGAGACGCCGATGCTGGCGCGCAGCTTCCGCCGGGCCGCCGACCCGGACGCCGTCCGGGAGGCCTCGCGGGCCCGCCACCCCCTCGGGCGCTTCGGCCGGGCCGAGGAGGTGGCCCGCGCGGCCCTGTTCCTGGCCGGCGACGCCTCCTCCTTCACCACCGGGGCGGCGATCCCGGTCGACGGCGGCTGGCTCGCCGCATGAGCGAGGCCTGCCGCCCGCGCCTCGACGCCCTCGCGGCCCGGATCCGCGACGACCTCGCCCGCACCGCCCACCCGCGCGCGCCCTGGCTCGCCCCCCGGGCCGGGCCGGACGGCGCGCCCGCCCGCGACGTGATCGTGGTCGGGGCCGGGCAGTCGGGCCTCGCGGTGGCGTTCGGGCTCCTGCGCGCGCAGGTGACGAACATCCTGGTCCTCGACCGGGCCGGGCCCGGGCGCGAGGGGCCCTGGCTCACCTACGCCCGGATGCGCACCCTGCGCAGCCCCAAGGATTTCACGGGTCCCGACCTCGGCCTGCCGAGCCTCACCTACCAGTCCTGGCACGAGGCGCGGTACGGGGCGGCGAGCTGGGCCGACCTCGGCCTGATCGCCCGGGAGGACTGGGCCGCCTACCTCGCCTTCGTGCGCGAGGTGACCGGCGTGCCGGTGGAGAACGGCGCCGCGGTGTCCGGGATCGCGCCCGCCGGCGGCCTCCTCGCCGTGACGGCGGCGGACGGCCGGGTGTGGCACGCCCGCAAGGTCGTGCTCGCCACCGGCCAGGAGGGGGCCGGGCGCTGGTCGCTGCCGCCCGCGCTCGCCGGCCTGCCGGAGGCGCGGCGCGCCCAGGCGTCGGAGCCCATCGACTTCGCGGGGCTGGCGGGCCGGCGCGTCGCCGTGGTGGGGGCGGGCGCCTCGGCCTTCGACAACGCCGCCACGGCCCTCGAGGCGGGGGCGGCGAGCGTCCACCTGCTCTGCCGGCGGCCCGAGCCGCAGGTGATCCAGCCCTACCGCTGGCTCACCTTCGCGGGCTTCCTGCGCCACCTCGGCGACCTCGACGACGCCTGGCGCTGGCGCTTCATGAGCGCGATCCTGCGGATGCGCGAGGGCTTCCCGCAGGCGACCTGGGACCGCTGCGCGCACCACCCGCGCTTCCGCTTCGAGCCCGGGGCGCCGGTCCTGTCGGCCGCCCTGGCGGACGACGCGGTCGTGCTCGCGACGCCGCGGGGCCGGCTCGCGGTCGACTTCGTCATCGCGGCGACCGGCATCGAGATCGACTTCGCGGCCCGGCCCGAGCTCGCGGCCTTCGCGCACAACATCGCGACCTGGGGCGACCGCTACGACCCGCCGGAGGAGGAGCGGGACCCGCGCCTCGCCGCCTACCCCTACCTCGCCGACGACTACGCCTTCGTGGAGCGCGAGCCGGGGCGCACCCCCTACCTCGCCGACATCCACCTGTTCGGCATCGCCTCGACCATGAGCCACGGCCCCTCGGGCTCCTCGATCAACGCCATGACGACCGCGGTGCCGCGGCTGGTGGCGGGCCTCACCCGCGGGCTGTTCGTCGCCGACCTCGACCGCCACTGGGCGGATTTCCGGGCCTACGACGTGCCGCAGGCGGTGCTCCAGGGCCGCCGGCCCGACCCCCGCGACCCCCTCGGCGCGCCCGAGGCGGGCCCGGCGCCGAGCCCCGGCCGGCACGGGGCCCGCGCGGAGCCGTAACCGCGCGGCCTCCCGCGGCGAAGAATCCGGCCCGCGGCGGGGAAGCCCGCGCCGCGCCGGCGCCCCCGCCCGATCCCCCGCCCCATGAGAGGACCGCCATGCCGCGCGCCCGACGCCCCGCCCCGCTCCCCGCCCTCGCCGCCCTCGCCCTCGCCGGGGGGCTCGGCCTTGCCGCCGCGGGCGGCCTCGTCAGCGCCGGGGAGGCGGGCCGCCGCCTGCCGGAGGCCATCGTCCCGGCCCGCGGCGAGGCGGGCCTCCGAACCGCCGTCCTGGCGGGCGGCTGCTTCTGGGGGGTGCAGGGCGTGTTCCAGCACGTGCGCGGCGTGCGCCAGGCGGTCTCGGGCTACGCCGGCGGCGACCGCGCGAGCGCCGATTACCGCGCGGTCTCGTCGGGGCGCACGGCCCACGCGGAGGCCGTGCGCGTCACCTACGACCCGGCGGTGATCCGCTACGACGAGCTCCTGCGGATCTTCTTCTCGGTCGCCCTCGACCCGACGCAGGTGGACCGGCAGGGGCCGGACGCGGGGCCGCAATACCGCTCGGCCCTGTTCCCCCTGGACGACGAGCAGGCGCGCGTCGCCCGGGCCTATATCGGGCAGCTCGACGCGGCCGGGACCTACGCCCGGCCCATCGCCACGCGGATCGAGCCGGCCGCCGCCTTCTACCCGGCCGAGGATTACCACCAGGACTACATGGCCCTGCATCCGACACACCCCTACATCGTGGCGAACGATGCCGGAAAGGTGCGCGACCTCGCGCGCCTCTTTCCCGAGTACGCGGCGCCGGCCCCCGTCCTCGTCGGCCGCCCGCCGGCCTGATGGCGCGCGCGCCGGCCGGGGGGCGGGGCCGCGGGCCGCCCTCCCCATCGCCCCTGGAATGTGATTTGCTTGATCTCCGGCGCGATCACACGCAGGAAGGGATCGGCGTGACGAAGACCAGCATACAGGCCCGCGGCCTCGCGGCGGCGGCGCTCCTCGCGGCCAGCCTCGGCACGGTGGGCGCGGCCCGGGCCCAGAGCCGGGCGGAGACGCTGCGCTACGTCACCGGCGCGGCGGTCAACACCCTCGACCCGACGATGCCGGGCACCACCCGCGAGGCCTTCGCCATCAGCCTCAGCACCTACGACCGGCTCGTCACCTTCGGCCGCAAGAAGCTCGGCGACAGCTTCGTGTTCGACCTCGACAGCGTGCGCGGCGAGCTCGCCGAGCGCTACGAGGTCAGCCCGGACGGCCTCACCCTCACGTTCGTCCTGCGCCCCGACGCGAAGTTCCAGGACGGCACCCCGGTCACCGCCGAGGACGTGAAGTGGTCCCTCGACCGGGCGGTGTCGGCGAAGTCGCTCGCCGCGCCCCAGCTCCTCACGGGCTCGCTCACCAGCCCCGACCAGTTCAAGGTCGTCGATCCCCGCACCTTCCAGGTCACCCTGCCGAAGCCCGACCGGCTGGCGCTGCCGAACCTCGCGACCGTCTACGCCATCATCATCAACGCCCGGGCCGCCAAGGCCCACGCCACGCCCGAGGACCCCTGGGCGCAGGGCTGGCTCAAGGACCACGCCGTGGGCAGCGGGGCCTACAGCGTCGACGTGTTCAAGCCCGGCGAGCAGGTCGTGCTCCGGCGCAGCGAGGCCTGGACCGGGGCGGCGCCGGACAAGCCCGCCGGCTTCAAGCGCATCATCGCCCAGACCATCCCCGACCCGGCGACCCGCGCCAACCTCGTGGAGAAGGGCGACGCCGACATCGTCATCGACCTCCAGGCGAACGACGCCCAGGCCCTCAAGGAACGCGGCAAGCTCAAGGTGATCGCGACGCCGCAGTTCAACGCGCTGACGCTGATCTCCTTCAACACCCGCCTGCCGCCCTTCGACAAGCTGGAGGTGCGCCAGGCCGTCGCGTCCGCCCTGCCCTACGACGCGATGTTCAAGGCGGCCCTGTTCGGCCGCGGCAAGCCCCTGTTCGGCGCCACCTGGGGCGAGGGCGACCCCAAGCCCGTGTTCCCGGTGCCCCAGCCGGTGACGCTCGACCTCGACAAGGCGAGGACGCTCCTCGCGGCGGCCGGGCTGCCGGACGGGTTCTCCACCACCTTCAGCTTCAACCTCGGCCAGGCCGCCACCGCCGAGCCCATGGCGGCGCTGATCCGCGAGTCGCTGGAGAAGATCGGCGTCAAGGTCGAGATCCAGAAGCTGCCCGACGCGCAGATGTCGACCCAGATCAGCGAGAAGAAGCTGCCGTTCTTCACCGAGGGCATCGTCGCCTGGCTGCCCTCGCCGGACTACTTCTACCGCAACTTCTACACCGGCAACCAGCGCTGGAACTACAGCTCGGTCGACGACCCGGTGATCAACGAGCTGGCCAACAAGGCCCGCTTCGAGCGTGACGCCGCCAAGTACGACGAGGACGCCCGGGCCCTGAACCTGCGCCACCTCGCCCTGATGCCGCAGATCCCGATCTGGCAGCCGAACCAGGACGCCGTGATGGCCCCGTCCGTCGAGGGCTACACCTACCAGTTCCACCGGCAGGTCGATTATCGCGACCTGTCGCGCAAGTAGCCGGATGAGCGCGGTCTCGGGCATCGCCCGGCGCGCCGGGCGGCGCCTCCTGTCGTCGCTCCCGGCGCTCCTTGGCGTCCTCGTCCTCACCTTCCTGCTGATGCGGGTGCTGCCGGGCGATCCCGCGGTGTTCTTCGCCTCGGGGCCGAATGCCGGCCAGGCCGAGATCGAGGCCATCCGCCACCAGATGGGCCTCGACCGGCCGGTGCCCGAGCAGCTCGTGCGCTACCTCGGCGACGTCGCGACCGGCAACCTCGGACGCTCGATGACCACCGGCCAGCCGGTGCTCGCCGACCTCCGCCAGCGCCTGCCGGCCTCTCTGGAGCTCACCGTCACGGCCCTCGTGCTCGCGCTCGCCCTCGCGCTCCCCCTCGGGATCGCCGCGGCCCTGCGGCCCGGCTCGGCGGTCGACCACGCCGTGCGCTTCCTGTGCGCCCTCGGGGTCTGCGTGCCGACCTTCGTGTCGGGTCTGCTCCTGATCTACGTCTTCTACTACCTGCTCGGCCTCGCCCCCGACCCGACCGGGCGCATCGACGTCTTCGCCTCGAGCCCGCCCGACATCACGGGCTTCTACCTCGTCGACTTCCTCCTCGTGGGCGACCTCGAGGGCTGGCGCACCGCCGCCGGCCAGCTCGTGCTGCCGGCCCTCACCATGGCGCTGTTCGTGCTCGCGCCGCTGGCGCGCATCACCCGCGCCTCGATGCTGGCGGTGCTCGGCGCCGACTTCGTCCGCACCGCCCGCTCCCTCGGCCTGCCCCGGCGCCGGATCGTCGTCACCTACGCGCTGCGCAACGCGATCCTGCCGGTGCTCACCATCGCGGGCATCGTGTTCTCCACCATGCTGGGCGCCAACGTGCTGGTGGAGAAGGTGTTCTCCTGGCCGGGCGTCGCCTCCTACGCGCTCGACGCGCTCTTGTCCTCCGACTACGCGCCGGTGCAGGGCTTCGTGCTCCTGATGGCGAGCCTGTTCGTGCTCGTGAACCTCACGGTCGACGTGCTCTACGGGCTGGCCGACCCGCGCATCTCGGTCGAGTGAGGCGCCCCATGAACGTGCTGAGCCAGCCCCTCGCGCGGCCCGCCCGGCCGAGCACCCTGCGGCACGCCGCCTTCGTCCTGCGCCACAACCCCGTCACGGCGCTCGCCGCCGCGGGGGCGGCGGGGCTCTGCCTCGTCGCGCTTCTCAGCCCCTGGCTCGTCCCCTACGACCCGGTCGCCTCCGACGTCTCGGTGGCGCTCCAGGCGCCGAGCGCCGCCCACTGGGCCGGAACCGACCAGCTCGGCCGCGACGTGCTGAGCCGGATCATCGCGGCGACGCGCCTCGACCTCGCCATCGCGCTCTCGGCCGTCGGCCTGTCCTTCGCGGCCGGCGCGGTGGTCGGGGCGCTCTGCGGCTACGCCGGCGGCCGGCTCGACCGGGTGGTCGGGCGCGTGGTCGACGTGCTGATGGCCTTCCCGCTCTTCGTCCTGGCGATGGCGCTCGTCGCGGCCCTCGGCAACCGGGTCGAGAACATCGTGGTGGCGACCGCGATCATCAACCTGCCGTTCTACGTCCGCTTCGCCCGGGCGGAGGTCAACGTGCGCCGCGACGCCGGCTACGTCGAGGCGGCCAGGGCCGGGGGCGAGGGCCATGTCGGGGTGGTGCTGCGCTTCCTCCTGCCCAACGTGCTGCCCGCCATGGCGGTGCAGATCTCGCTCAACCTCGGCTGGGCCATCCTCAACGCCGCCGGCCTGTCCTTCATCGGCCTCGGGGTGCGGCCGCCCACGCCCGAATGGGGCATCCTCGTCGCGGAGGGCGCGCGCTTCATCACCACCGGCAAGTGGTGGCTCGTCGCCTTCCCGGGCCTCGCCCTGATGCTGGCGGTGCTCTGCTTCAACCTGCTGGGCGACGGCCTGCGCGACATCCTCGACCCGCGGATGCGCACCTGATGCCGGCGCCTCCCCTCCCGACGCCACTCCTCCCGACGCCTCCCCTGGCGGCGCCCCTGCTCGCCCTCGACGACCTGCGGGTCACCTTCGCGACCCGCCAGGGCCCGGTCGAGGCCCTGCGGGGCGTCACCCTGGCGGTCGCGCCGGGCGAGACCCTCGGCCTCGTCGGCGAATCGGGCTCGGGCAAGTCGGTGACGGCCTTCGCGGCGGCCCGCCTCCTCGACCGGGCCGGGCGCATCGCCGGGGGCCGCATCCGCTTCCGCGGCGGCGACGTCACGCGCCTCTCGGCGGCCGACCTGCGGGCGGCGCACGGGGCGGCGATCGGCATGATCTTCCAGAACCCGCGCGCGGCCCTCAACCCGATCCGCACCGTCGGGCGCCAGCTCGCCGACGTGCTGCGGGCGGGCGGCCTCTCGGGCGCGGCGGCGCGCCGGCGCGCCCTCGAGAGCCTGGAGGCGGTGCGCATCCGCGACGCCGTCCGGCGCCTCGACGCCTACCCGCACGAGCTCTCGGGCGGCATGTGCCAGCGGGTGATGATCGCGCTCGCGCTCGCCGGCGCGCCGGCGCTCCTGATCGCCGACGAGCCGACGACGGGCCTCGACGTCACCACGCAGAAGACCGTGATGGACCTCGTCGCGCGCCTGATCGCCGAGCGCGGCATGGCGATGATCCTGATCACCCACGACCTCGGCCTGGCGGCGCAGTATTGCGGCCGCATCGCCGTGATGGAGGCGGGCCGCCTCGTCGAGGAGGGCGCCCCCGACGCGCTCTTCGCCGCGCCGCGCCACCCCTACACCCGCCGCCTCGTCGCCGCCTCGCCGACCCCGACCTCGACGCTCGACGCGCTGGTGCCGGAGGCGCCGCGCGCGGTGCCGCTGGCGCCCAGGCCCAGGCCCGCCCCCGGCACGCCGCCCCTCCTCGAGGTGCAGGGCCTGGGCAAGCGCTTCGCCGGCGCCGTGGCGGTGGAGGACGTCTCGTTCAGCCTCCGGGAGGGCGAGAGCCTCGGCCTCGTCGGCGAATCGGGCTCGGGCAAGAGCACCACCTCGCGGATGATCTGCCGCCTCCTCGACGCCAGCGCCGGCGAGATCCTGTTCGAGGGCGGCTCGATCGGCGGCATCCCGGCCCGGGACTTCCACCGCTCCCCCCACCGCCGCGCGATCCAGATCGTCTTCCAGGACCCGACCGACAGCCTCAACCCGCGCTTCAGCGCCTTCGAGAGCATCGCCCACCCGCTGCGGCGCCTGACGGACCTGCGCGGGGCGGCGCTCCACGGGCGGGTGGTCGAGAGCGCCGAGCGCGCCGGCCTCGGCCTCGGCCTCCTCGAGCGCTTCCCCCACCAGCTCTCCGGCGGCCAGAAGGCCCGCGTCGGCATCGCCCGGGCCATCGCGGTGCGGCCCCGCCTCCTGGTGCTCGACGAGCCGACCGCGGCCCTCGACGTCTCGGTGCAGGCCGGCGTGCTGCGCCTCCTCGACGATCTGCGCCGGCAGGACGGCCTCGCCTTCCTGTTCGTGAGCCACGACCTCAACGTGGTGCGGATGATGTGCGAGCGCACCATCGTGCTCCAGGGCGGCCGCGTCGTCGAGGCGGGCCCGAGCGCCGAGCTGTTCCGCGCGCCCCGGACCGCCTACACCCGCGAGCTCCTGGCCGCGATCCCGCACTTCCGGCCGGGCGTCCCGCGGGAGGCCGTCGCCGGGGCGGGGTCGGTGGCGTGAGACCACCCCCCCGCGCGGGCCCGCGCGGGCCGGGGCCGACGGCGCCCGCCGCCCGGGCCGGGGTCCCGCCCGCGGCGCGGCCCGGCGCGCGCCGCCCTCGCCCTTCACCCACCCCGCGGGCCCAGCCCCAGGAGTTCCCATGCGCGTGATCCGCACCGCCGCCGCCCAGCTCGGGCCGATCCAGAAGGCCGAGGACCGGGACAGCGTCGTCGCCCGGATGATCGCCCTGATGGACGAGGCCAAGCGCCAGGACGCCGACTTCGTCGTCTACCCGGAGCTCGCCCTCACGACGTTCTTCCCGCGCTGGTACCACGCGGACCGGGCCGAGGCCGACCCCTGGTTCGAGGCCGCGATGCCCAACGCCGCGACCGCGCCGCTCTTCGCCCGGGCCCGGGAGCACCGGATGGCGATGTCGTTCGGCTACGCCGAGCTCACCCCGGAGGGGCGCCACTTCAACACCTCGATCCTGGTCGACCGCGACGGCCGCATCGTCGGCAAGTACCGCAAGGTCCACCTGCCCGGGCACGAGGAGTACGACGACGCGCGCAGCCACCAGCACCTGGAGAAGCGCTACTTCGAGCCCGGCGACCTCGGCTTCCCGGTCTGGCGCATGCTCGGGGGCATCCTGGGCATGTGCATCTGCAACGACCGGCGCTGGCCCGAGACCTACCGGGTGATGGGCCTCCAGGGCGTCGAGATGGTGGTGCTCGGCTTCAACACGCCGTCCGTGAACGCGCAGCGCGGCGCGGAGGGGCTCGGGCAGCGCCTGTTCCACCACCGCCTCTCGGTCCAGGCCGGCGCCTACCAGAACGCCACCTGGGTGGTGGCGGTGGCCAAGGCCGGCGACGAGGACGGCCACCACCTCACCGGCGGCACGCTCATCGTCGACCCGAACGGCAGCGTCGCGGCCGAGCTCGAGGGCGAGGCGGACGGCGTCATCGTCCACCCCTGCGACCTCGACGAGACCCGGTTCGGCAAGGAGACGATCTTCGACTTCGCCCGCCACCGCCGCGTCGAGCATTACGGCCGCATCACCGGCCAGACCGGCGTCGTGCTGCCGGAGTGAGGCCCTCAGCCCACGGCGACGAGGCCGAGCGCCATCGCGACCGCCGCCTGGGTCGGGTCGATCACCGGCACGCCGAGCTCGTCCTCGAGGGCGCGCCGGTGCGCCGCCATGCCGGCGCAGCCCATCACGACGGCGCCGGCCCCGTCGCGGTCCCGCAGGTCGCGCCCGACCGCGATCATCCGGGCGAGGGTGTCGCGCCCGCCCGCGGTCTCGGCCACCGACATCTCGAGCGCCCGCTCGCCCGCGAGCCGGTCGATCACCGCCATCTGGCGGAGCTGGCGCAGGTGGCGCGGGATCGAGCGGGCGCGGATCGCGATCACCCCGAACCGGTCGGCGCGGGCGAGCGCGGTCAGGACGCCGCACTCGGCGATGCCGAGGACCGGCCGGGGGGTCGCCTCGCGGCAGACATGCAGGCCCGGATCGGAGTAGCAGGCGATCACGGTGGCGTCCGCGGCCTCGCGCACCACGAGGTCGCGCAGCGGCAGCGTCACCCGCTCGACGTCGGCCTGGGTCTCGATGCCGAACGGGCCTTCCGCGAGGGTGCGGCACGCGATGGCGATGTCCGGCCGGGCGAGGGGCGCCAGCGCGGCCTCCAGCCCACGGGTGACCGCGTCGTTGGAATTGGGGTTGATGACGAGGATGCGTCGCGCGGCCGGCATGGGACCTCCGGGTGTGCCAAGGCCCGATCCTAGCAAGTTTCGGGCGCGCGCGAGGTCTGGACGAGGAGCGTTGCGATGACTGAGCCTGCCTTCGACACCGTGATCCGCGGCGGCACCGCCGCCACCGCGAGCGACGTGTTCCGGGCCGATATCGGCATCCGGGACGGGCGCGTGGCGGCCCTCGGCCTCGGCCTGCCGCCGGGCCGGCGCGAGATCGACGCCGCCGGCAAGCTGGTGCTGCCGGGGGGCGTCGACAGCCACGCCCACATCGAGCAGCTCTCGGCCTCAGGCCTCATGAACGCCGACACCTGGGAGAGCGCCACCCGCTCGGCGGCCCTCGGCGGCACCACGAGCGTCATCGCCTTCGCGGCCCAGCACGTCGGCATGGACCTCGCCCGGGTGGTGGAGGATTACGCGGCCCTCGCGGCCCGGGGCGCCGTCGTCGACTACGCCTTCCACCTCATCATCGCGGACGCGACCGAGAAGGCCCTCAAGGTCGACATCCCGGCCCTGGTGCGGGCCGGGCACACCTCGCTCAAGGCCTTCATGACCTACGACCGCCTGCGCCTCGCCGACGAGGCGCTGCTCGACGTCATGGCGGTGGCCCGCGACGAGGGGGCCCTCGTCTGCGTCCACGCCGAGAACCACGGGCTCATCGCGTTCGCGAGCCGGCGGCTGCTCGCCGCCGGCAAGACCGCGCCGAAGTACCACGCCGAGAGCCATCCCCGCCTGTCGGAGACCGAGGCCTTCGAGCGCGTGGTGCGCTTCTCGCTCTTCCTCGACCAGCCCGTGATGGTCTTCCACGTCTCGACGCAGGAGGGCGCGGCGATCCTGCGCCGGGCCCGCGGCGAGGGCGCCCGGATCCTGGCCGAGACCTGCCCGCAATACCTGTTCCTCACCGCGTCCGACCTCGACCGGCCGGGCACCGAGGGCGCGAAGTGGATGTGCTCGCCCCCCTTGCGCGAGGCCCGCGACCAGGAGGCCCTGTGGCGCGCCCTCGACCTCGGCGACCTCCAGACCGTCTCGTCCGACCACGCGCCCTACCGCTACGACGAGACCGGCAAGCTCTCGGCCGGCGCGAACCCGACCTTCAAGCAGATCGCCAACGGCATGCCGGGCCTGCAGATGCGCCTGCCGCTCCTCTTCGACGCCATGGTGTCGGGCGGGCGCCTGGGCCTGCGCAAGTTCGTCGACCTGACCGCGACGGCGCCGGCGCGGCTCTACGGCCTCAGGGACAAGGGCTCGGTGGCCCTGGGGGGCGACGCCGACCTCTGCGTCTGGGACCCCGCCCGGCGCGTGACGCTCAGCGACGCCATGGTGGCCGACAACACCGGCTTCACGCCCTATGTCGGCCGCACCCTCACGGGCTGGCCGGAGACGGTCCTGTCCCGGGGCCGGGTGATCGTGGAGGAGGGCCGGGTCACCGCGGAGGCGGGCACGGGCGGGCTGATCCCGCGGGGGTGAGGCGGTCCCGGGCGCGCGGCGCCTCCTGAGCCGCGGCGCCTCCTGAGCCGCGGCGCCTCCTGAGCCGCGGCGCCTTGCGCTGCGCGCAGCGCCGGTGGAACAATCGGGCACAACCGCGACCCGGCGGTCCGCCGGGCGAGGTCGCGGCCGGCACCGGCTTTCGCACGCGGCGGCGAGCAAGGGGCGACGCGCCGGGCTGGCTGACGGAGGCGCGCCATGGAGCACGACCCGGCCCCGGAGGACGGCCTCTCGCGGGAGCAGTACGCGGCCATCGCGGCCTTCCGCTACCAGCTGCGGCGCTTCCTCGCCACCAGCGAGGCGGCGGCGATGCAGGCGGGCCTGCCGCCCCAGCAGCACCAGGCCCTCCTGGCGGTGGCGGGCCACGCCGGCGGGGAGCCGCCCACGGTCGGGGTGCTGGCCGACCAGCTCCTGGTCGCCCCCCACACCGCGGCCGAGCTGGTCACCCGCATGGTCCAGGCCGACCTGATGACCAAGACGCCCGCCGTCCGCGACCGCCGCCGCATGGAGCTCGCCCTGACCCGGAAGGCGGAGGCGCTGCTGCGGCACCTGACGGCGGCGCATCTCGACGAGCTCGGCACCCTGGAGCCGGCCCTGGTGCGCGCCCTCGGGCGCCTCGGGCGGGCGCGGCCTTCTCCCTGAGGGCCCCCTCGCGGGCGCCGGGGCGGGACGGCCGGCGGGGCGCCGGCCTGCCCTCCCGCAAGTTGTCCGTATTGACAGACAGGAAGCTGTCTTCATATTAGGACAGGAGGCGGGCTCCCGAGGGGCCTTGCAAGCCGCGAGCCAGGGATGGCCCCGTGACCTCCGCGATCGAGCCCCACAAGGCGCGCAGGCTCTACCTCCTGCTGCGCGACCAGATCTCGAGCGGCCGCCTGGCGAACGGGGCGCGCCTGCCGGGCGAGCCGGCGCTCGCGGCCGAGCACGGCCTCTCGCGGGCGACGGTGCGGCGCGCCCTCGACCTGCTGGCGAGCGAGGGACTGGTGCGCAAGCGCGCGGGCTCGGGCACCTTCGTGCAGTGCGCCGCCGGCAGCCGGCCGGTGGTGGCCGACCTGCCGAACCTCCTCTCGGGCCTGATCGCGATGGGGCGGGCGACGGGGGTGCGGCTGCTCGCCTTCGAGTACGCCCCCGCCCCCGCCCCCATCGCCGAGGCCCTGGTGCTGGCGCCCGGCGAGCGGGTGCAGCGCTCGGTGCGGGTCCGCCTCATCGACGGCCAGCCCTTCTCCTACCTCACCACCCACGTGCCGGAGCGGGTCGGGCTGTCCTACTCGGAGGGCGACCTCGCGGCGACGCCGCTCCTCGAGCTCATGGAGCGCTCCGGCGTCACCGCGGCGCGGGCCACGCAGGCGATCAGCGCCACGCTGGCGGGCCCCGAGGCGGCGGAGGCCCTCGACCTCGACCTCGGCTCGGCGCTGATCGCGCTCACCCGGGTGGTCTACGACCCCTCGGGCCGCGGCGTCGAGCATCTGCACGCCCTCTACCGGCCCGACCGCTACGCCTTCCAGATGGACCTCGTCCGCACGGGCGACGCCGGGCAGCGGCGCTGGGCGCCGGCGAGCCCCCGTTCGCTCAAGCCCGGCCTCAAGCCCGAGCCGGGGGTCCGCCCGGTCCGCCACGCCCCGCACAGGAGACCCACGCCATGACGCCCTTCGACGCGAAGCCCGGCCGCCGCTCCGTGCTGCGGGGCGGCCTCGCCGCCGCCTCCCTGGTGGCGATGCCGGCGGTGCTGCGGGCGCAGGCGCCGGTGGTGAAGCTCGGCATCATCCAGCCCGTCACCGGGGCGCTCGCCAACGACGGCGACCTCGGCCGCCTCGGCGCCGAGCTCGCCATCCAGGACCTCAACGCGGCCGGCGGCCTGAAGGCGCTCGGCGGCGCCAGGCTCGAGATGGTCTTCGCCGACAGCCGCTCGAACCCCGAGACCGCCGCCCAGGAGACCGAGCGCCTGAACGGCGAGGGCGTCGCCGCGATCGTGGGCGGCTTCGCCAGCGGGCTCTGCGCCACCGCCACCCAGGCGGCGGCCCGCTACGACCTGCCCTACATGATCGACGTCGGCGTCGCCGACCAGCTCACCCAGCGCGGCCTCAGGAACACCTTCCGGTTCGCCCCGAGCTTCGGCATGGTCACGGGGGCGGCCCTCGACCGCCTCGTGGCGCTGAACGAGGCGGCGGGCAAGCCCGCCCGCACGGTGGTGATCGTGCACGAGGACGGGCTGTTCGGCTCCGGCCTCGCCAAGCTCCTCCAGGCCGAGCTGCCGAAGCGCGGCTTCGAGATCCTCGAGACCATCGCGCACCCGACGCCGGCCCGCGACATGGCCAACGTCGTGCTGCGCATCCGCTCGCTCCAGCCCGACCTCGTGATCCCGTCGCACTATTACGGCGAGTTCGTGCTGATGGCCCGCACGCTCCAGCAGCAGCGGGTGCGCCCGAAGGGCATCTACGCGATCCTGGGCGGCGCCGCCTCCAGCCTGCGCTTCGTCAAGGAGTTCCCGCAGGCGGCCGAGGGCGTGATGGACTGCAACCACTGGCCCGATCCGCGCAACCCGAAGAGCGCCGAGCTGCGCCGGCGCACCGAGGCGGCGGGCCGCTCCTTCGCCTACAACGTGCCGATGAACTACTCGGCCGTGTGGCTGATGGCCGAGGCCATCGAGAAGGCCGGCGGCGCCGACCGGCTCAAGATCATCGAGGCCCTGTCCACGGGCAGCTTCGGCAGCGGCGTGATGCCCTACGGCCAGTCGAGGTTCGACAAGGGCCAGAACACCAGCGCGATGCCGCTCAACACCCAGGTCCAGGGCGGCGACGTCAAGGTGATCGCGCCGGCCGAGTACGCCGAGGCGAAGCCCAACTTTCCCCTTAAGGCGTGAGGCGGGATGTACGCCCCCCAGATCCTGATCGAGGCGGCCCTCAACGGCCTGATGACGGGGGCGGTCTACGCGCTCATCGCCCTCGGGCTGACCCTGGTCTACGGGGTGCTGCACATCATCAACTTCGCGCACGGCGCGCTCCTCACCTGCGCGATGTTCGCGGTCTGGGGCGCCTCCGCGTGGCTGCGCCTCGACCCCTACGCGGCCATGCTGGCGGTGGTGCCGCTGATGTTCGGGGCCGGCTACGCCCTCCAGCGCTGCGTCATCGGCCCGGCGAGCGGGGGCAGCGACAACAACATCCTGCTCGTCACCCTCGGGCTCTCGATCGTGCTCGAGAACGGGCTGCTCGCGATCTTCCGGTCCGACACCCGCACGCTCGATTCCGACGCCGCCCTCCAGGTGGTGGAGGTCGGGCCCCTGCTCCTGTCGACCCCGCGGCTGATCGGCTTCGCCACGGCGCTCGCCGTGACCGGGCTGCTCTGGCTCCTCCTCGAGCGCACGGACACGGGCCGGGCGATCCGCGCGGTGGCGCGGGAGAAGCTCGGCGCCCGCCTCGTCGGCATCGACGTCGACCACGTCTACGCGGTGACCTTCGGGCTCGGCTGCGCCTGCCTGGCGGTCGCGGCCTGCCTGCTGATGCCGACCTTCTACGTCAACCCGCGCTCGGGCGCGGCCTTCGTGCTCGTCGCCTTCACGATCGTGGTGCTCGGCGGCATGGGGTCGATCGCCGGGGCGCTCGTCGGCGGGCTCGTGGTCGGGGTGGTCGAGAGCTTCTCGGGCCTGTTCCTGGGCGACAGCCTCGGCCAGATCGGCATCTTCCTCATCTTCATCCTGGTGCTGCTCGTGCGGCCGACGGGCCTGTTCGGGGTGCGCGGATGACGCGTCGCGATGCCCTGCCGCTCGTCGCCGCCCTGGCGCTCCTCGCCGTGCTGCCCTTCTGCGGCCTCCCCGGCAGCGCGCTCAACTTCCTCGTCACGACGCTGATCATCGCCCTCGCGGGCCTCGGCTGGAACGTGCTCGGCGGCTTCGGCGGCCAGTACTCGTTCGGGCACGCGGCCTTCTTCGGCACCGGCGCCTACGCGACGGCGGTGCTGCAGCTCAGGTTCGGCTGGAACGCCTGGGGCGGGCTCGCCGCCGGGATCGGGCTCGGTACCCTGGTCGGGCTCGCCATCGGCTACCTGAGCTTCCGGGCGGGCCTGCGCGGCTCCTACTTCGCCCTCGTGACCCTCGCCTTCGCGGAGGTCTTCCGGATCCTCGCCAACGCGGCCGACCTCACGGGCGGCGCCGCCGGGCTGCTGCTGCGGCTCGAGCCCGGTCTCGCGACCCTGCAGTTCAGCGACCGGCGCCTGTTCTACCTCCTGGTCCTCGCCTTCGTGGGAGCGGCCCTCCTGGCGTCCCGCTGGATCGAGCGCTCGCGCTTCGGCGCCCACCTGATCGCCGTGCGGGAGAACGAGGAGGCGGCCCGGGCCCTGGGCGTCGACGCCCTGAGGGTCAAGCTCGGCGCCATCGCGCTCTCGGCCGGCATCACGGCGGCGGCGGGCTGCCTCTACGTGCAGCACTTCCTCTACCTCGACGCGGGCGTCGCCTACGGCACCTGGATCTCCGTCGAGGCCCTGCTCGCCCCGATCGTGGGCGGCATCGGCACGGCGCTCGGCCCCCTCGTGGGGGCGCTCGCCCTCCAGGGGCTCGGCGAGGCGACGAAGCTCCTCGCCGGCGGGGTGCCGGGGATCGACCTCGTGGCGTTCGGCGCCTGCCTGATCGCCGTCATCGCGTTCGCGCCGCAGGGGGTGGTCGGGCTCGTCCGGCGCCTGCGCGGCCGGCGCCCGGCGGAGGCGTGACGATGCTCGCCGTCGAGGCCCTCACCAAGCGCTTCCAGGGGCTCGTCGCCGTGCGCGAGGCCTCGCTCGCCGTGCCGGCGGGCTCCATCACCGGCCTCATCGGCCCCAACGGCGCCGGCAAGACGACGCTGTTCGGCATGATCTCGGGCTTCCTCCAGCCGACCTCCGGCCGCGTCCTGTTCGAGGGGCAGGACATCACCGCCGAGGCCCCGCACCTGCGGGCGCGCCGGGGCATCGCCCGCACGTTCCAGATCGTGCAGCCCTTCGCGGGCCTCACGGTCGCCGAGAACATCGCGGTCGGCGCCTACCTGCGCCACCCCCGGCGGGCGGACGCCGTGGCGCGGGCGCGGGCCGTCGGCCGCCGCGTCGGGCTCGGGGCGGAACTCGACAAGCCCGCGTCCAGCCTGACGGTATCGGGGCGCAAGCGCCTCGAGGTCGCCCGCGCGCTCGCCACCGAGCCGCGGCTCCTCCTCCTCGACGAGGTGCTGGCCGGCCTCAACCCCTCGGAGATCCGCGACATCCTCCCGGTCATCCGGGCGATCCGGGACGAGGGGGTCACGATCCTGATGATCGAGCACATCATGCAGGCGGTGATGAGCCTGTGCGAGGCGGTG
This sequence comes from Methylobacterium crusticola, assembly GCF_003574465.1. GTDB lineage: Bacteria > Pseudomonadota > Alphaproteobacteria > Rhizobiales > Beijerinckiaceae > Methylobacterium > Methylobacterium crusticola. The sequence goes on along the minus strand of NZ_QOWC01000006.1, from coordinate 19,660 downwards.
CACGTGCTGGCCGAGGGCCGCATGGTGGCCTCCGGCCCGCCCCGGGAGGTCTGCGCCGACCCGCGGGTGATCGAGGCCTATCTCGGCAAGGGCGCGGCCGCGCGGCTCGGCGCGGAGGCGGCCGATGCTTGAGGTGAGGGGCCTGCGCGCCGGCTACGGCGGCACCGAGGTCCTGCGGGGCATCGACCTCGCGGTCGGGGCCGGCGAGATCGTGGCGGTGCTCGGCGCGAACGGCGTCGGCAAGACCACGCTCAACAAGGTGCTGTCGGGCCTCGTGCCGGCGGCCGCCGGCGAGATCCGCTTCGAGGACCGCCCGATCGCCCGCGCCTCGGCGGCGGCGATCGTCGAGGCCGGGCTGATCCACGTGCCCGAGGGCCGCAAGATCTTCCCCAACCTGAGCGTGCGCGAGAACCTCGTGCTCGGCAGCTACCGCCGCGGGCGGGCGCGCCGGGGCGCCAACCTCGAGCGCGTCTTCGCGCTGTTCCCGCGCCTGAAGGAGCGCGCGCGCCAGGCCGCCGGCACGCTCTCGGGCGGGGAGCAGCAGATGCTGGCGATCGGCCGCGGCCTCATGGCCGAGCCCCGCCTCCTCATCCTGGACGAGCCCTCCCTCGGCCTCTCGCCCCTCCTCGTCGAGGAGATGTTCGCCCTCGTCAAAGACCTCAACCGGGAAGGACTGCCGATCATGCTGGTGGAGCAGAACGTGGTTCAGTCGCTCGACCTCGCGTCCCGCGCCTACATCCTGGAGAACGGCACCGTGGCGCTCTCGGGCGCGGCGTCGGCGCTCGCCGCCGACCCGGCCCTGCGGCGCGCCTACCTGGGGCTCTGAGGCCATGGGCATCGTCACCCCGGGCGTGGTCCCGGCCTCCCGCCTCGTCGCCGACGCCGCCCCGGCCTGGCTCGAGGACTGGACGGCCTTCGCGGCCGGCCTGTCCTTCGCCGACCTGCCCGAGCCCGTCGTCGCCCGCACCCGCCTCGTCCTCCTCGACTGCCTCGGCGTCGTCGCGGCCGGGATGCAGGAGCCGGAGATGCGCGCCCTCGTGGACCGCCTCGCCGGGCGGCGGCCGGGCGCGGCGGTCGCGATCGGGTCCGGGCGCGGGCTCGACCCCCGCGACGCCGCCCTCGCCAACGGCGCGGCCGGCACCATGCTGGAGCTCGACGAGGGCAACCAGTACGCCCGCGGCCACCCGGCCATCCACGTCGTGCCGGCGGCCCTCGCGGCCGCGCAGGAGCGCGGCGCCTCCGGGCCCGCGCTGATCGCCGCGATCGCCCTCGGCTACGAGATCGGGGCGCGGATCGGCATCGCCTCGCGGCTGCGCGTCACCATGCACCCCCACGGCACCTGGGGCACGGTCGGCGCCGCCCTCGCGGTGGCCAAGCTCCACGGCGCCGACGCCGCCGCCATCGGCCAGGCGATCGGCATCGCCTCCTCGCTCGGCCTCAGCACCAGCCGGCGCACGATGCTGGAGGGCGCCAGCGTGCGCAACACCTACGCGGGCTTCTCCGGCCAGCTCGGCCTCGCCGCCTGGGACCTCGCCGCGAGCGGCTTCACGGCGGAGCGCGACGGGATCGGCACCGTCTACGGCAGCGTCATCGCGGAGGACTTCTCCGCCGCCGCCATGACGGAGGAGCTCGGGCGGCGCTGGGAGATCGCCCGCAACTACTTCAAGCGCCACGCCGCCTGCCGCTACACCCACGGCGCCCTCGACGCGCTGGCCGCGATCGTGGCCGAGGCCGGCGGCCGCATCGACCCGGAGGCCGTGCGCTCGATCGAGGTCGAGACCTACGTCTGGGCGGCGCAGCTCGACCACCCGGCGCCCCGGACGATGCTGGCGGCGAAGTTCTCCCTGCCCTTCGCGCTCGCCGCCGCGCTGGTGCGGGGCGCGGCCGACGTCGCGGCCTTCCGGGACGCGGCCCGGGCCGACCCCCGCATCCTCGCCCTCGCCCGCCGGGTCGCGGTGCGGGAGGACCCGGCCCTGACCGCGCAGCTGCCCGGCCTGCGGCCCGCGCGGGTGAGCGTGACCCTGGCGGACGGGCGCCGCCTGACGGCCGAGACCCTCACCAACCGGGGGGATGCCGAGGACCCCTACGCCGACGCGGAGGTGGTGGACAAGTTCCGCGACCTCGCCCGGCCGGTCTGGGGGACGGCGCGGGCGGAGGCCGTCGTCCGGGCGGTCGCGGAGCTCGACCGGGCCGAGGACCTCCGCCCCCTCCTGGCGCTGATCGCGTGAGGGCGGCCCGCCCCGCACGGGCAGAGACGACGCGCGACCACGACGCGCAACCCGCCGCCGGATTCCGGGCGAGCCCGGGGCGGGACCCGATGAACCCCGATCCCCTGCGGTCGCGGCGCACCCCGGAGCCCGGGGCCGGCGCGCCCGGGGGCCCCGCGCCCTCCGACCCGCTCCCCGCGCCGCCGACCGCGCCAGGAACACCCGAGCCATGAGCCTGAGAACCCGAGCCATGAGCCTGAAGACCCGCCTTGCCGAGGACCGCGTCCTCGTCGCCCCGGGCGTCTACGACGCCCTCACGGCCTCGCTCGCCGCCGATGCGGGCTTCGAGGCGCTCTACCTCTCGGGCGCCGCCATCGCCTACACCCGGCTCGGCCGGCCCGACATCGGGCTCGTCTCGATGAGCGAGGTGGCCGAGGTCGTCGCGCTGGTGCGCGACCGGGTCGCGACGCCCCTCGTGGTCGACGCCGACAACGGCTACGGCAACGCGCTGAACGTCGAGCGCACGGTGCGGCTGTTCGAGCGCGCCGGCGCGAGCGCGATCCAGCTCGAGGACCAGAGCTACCCCAAGCGCTGCGGCCACCTCCAGGACAAGTCCCTGATCGCGGCCGACGAGATGGCGGGCAAGATCCGGGCGGCCCTCGACGCCCGGCTCAGCCCCGAGACCCTGATCGTCGCCCGCACGGACGCGGTGGCGGTGGAGGGCCTCGAGCGGGCCCTGGACCGGGCCCGGCTCTACGCCGAGGCGGGGGCGGACGTGCTGTTCGTCGAGGCGCCGCGGTCGGCCGGCCAGCTCGCCGCCGTGACGGCGGCGCTCGGGCCCGTGCGCCCCCTCGTCGCCAACATGGTGGAGGGCGGCGACACGCCGCTCGCGGCGGCATCCGACCTCGGCGCCCTCGGCTTCCGGCTCGTGATCTTCCCGGGCGGCATCGTGCGGGCCCTCGCCCGCACCGCCCGGGACTACTACGCCTCCCTGGCGCGGGCGGGCACGAACGCGCCCTTCGCCGAGCGGATGTTCGACTTCACCGAGCTGAACGCCCTCATCGGCACGCCCGAGATGCTGGCCCGCGGCGAGGCCTATGCCGGCCGCCAGGAGGATGCCGCGTGAGCGCGATCGACCCCGTCACCCTGGCGGTCCTGAAGGGGCGCCTGGAGCAGATCGCCGACGAGATGGACGCGACGCTCTACCGCTCGGCCTTCAACCCGATCATCGCCGAGGCCCGGGACGCCTGCCACGGCCTCTACCACGCCGAGACCGGCGACACGCTGGTGCAGGGGACCAAGGGCCTGCCGATCTTCGTCGGCGCCATGGCGTTCGCCGTGCGGGCGGTGATCGCCAAGGTGGCCCGCGACGGCGGGCTCGCGCCCGGCGACACGTTCCTGTTCAACGACCCCTACGACGGCGGCACCCACCTCAACGACTTCCGGCTGGTGCGCCCGGTCTTCCGGGCCGGCCGGCTGTTCTGCTGGCTCGCATCGGTCGGCCACTGGCTCGACATCGGCGGCAACGTGCCGGGCGGCTACAACCCCAAGGCCACGGAGAGCTTCCAGGAGGGCGTGCGCTTCCCGCCCGTGAAGCTGATCGCGGCCGGGCGGCTGAACCAGGACCTCGTCGACATCCTGGCGGCCAACACCCGGGTTCCGACCTCGAACTGGGGCGACCTCAACGGCCAGCTCAACGCCCTCGACCTCGGGGAGCGCCGCTTCGGGGCGCTCCTCGAGGAGTACGGCGACGCCACCGTGGAGGCCGCCTTCGCGGCCTTCTCGGAGCGGGCGGACGCCCTGATGCGCGCCGCGCTCCGGGCGCTCCCGGACGGGACCTACGCGTTCGAGGACGTGCTCGACAACGACGGCATCGTCGACGCGCCGCTCACCATCGCGCTCGACCTCACGGTCGCGGGCGACCGCATGGTGCTCGACTTCGCGCGCTCCTCGCCCCCCGCACAGGGGCCGATCAACATCTCGTACGCCACCGCGGTGGCGGCCTGCTACGTCGCGCTCAAGCACGTCTTCACCGACGTGCCGGCCAATGCCGGCTGCCTGCGGCCGATCACCTTCGTGATCCCCGCCACCACGCTCCTGGGGGCCGGCGCCCCCAAGCCGATGGCGGGCTACACCGAGACCATCCTGCGCCTCATCGGCGTGATGCTGGGCGCCCTCGCGCAGGCCGACCCGGCCCGGGCCACCGCCGCGCCCTTCGGCACCATCAACGCGCTCTCGCTCGCCGGCCACCGGCCGGACGGCAGCCGCTGGGTGATGTTCTCGTTCTTCGGCGGCGGCCTCGGCGGCAACCCGGAGACCGACGGGCTCAGCCACGCCAACAACCCGATCTCGACGGCCACCATCCCGCCGGTCGAGATCCTGGAGGCCGCCTACCCGGTGCTGTTCACCGAGTGGGCCCTGCGCCCCGACAGCGCCGGCCCCGGCACCCATCGCGGCGGCCTCGGCGCGGTCTACGAGATCGAGGCGCTCACCGACGCGGACGTCTTCCTGCTCGGCGAGCGCGGCAAGGTCGCGCCCTTCGGGGTCGTGGGCGGCGGCCCGGCCGCCCTCAACCGCTTCGCCTGGCAGACCCGGGAGGGCTGGGCGAGCCCCCCGATGGTCTCGAAGGTCACCGACGTGCGCATCGAGGCCGGCCAGCGGGTGCGCCTGGAGACCCCCGGCGGCGGGGGGTGGGGACCGCCCGGCGGGCGGGCGCCCGAGGCCCTCGCCCGCGACCTGCGCCTCGGCTACGTCAGCCCCGGGGGGGCGGCGCGCGATTACGGGCAGGAGACTGGGCAGGACACTCGCCAGGAAACTGGGCAGGAGGCCGGGCATCAGCCCGGGCGCGAGACCGGAGAGGCCCGATGAGCGCGGCAGCGAGGACCATCGTCGGCGTCGACGTCGGCGGCACCTTCACCGACCTGTTCTTCTACGACGAGGCCCGGGGGCGGTTCCGCACCGGCAAGGTGCCGTCGAACCGGGGCGACGAGGCGGTCGGGTTCCTGGCCGGCCTCAGGGGGTTCGGGCCGGTCGCCGACCTCGCCTCCATCGTGCACGGCACCACGGTCGGCACCAACGCGCTCCTCGAGCGCAAGGGGGCCCGCATCGGCCTCATCACCACGCGGGGCTTCCGCGACGTCCTGGAGATGCGCCGGCGCGACCGGCGCCACACCTGGGGGCTCTGGGGCGACTTCGTGCCGGTGGTCGAACGCGACCTCAGGGCGGAGGTGGACGAGCGCACCCTCGCCGACGGCACGATCCGGACGCCGGTCGACCCCGCCGAGGTGGCGCGGGCGGCGCGCCGCCTCGCGGCGGAGGGCGCCGAGGCCCTGGCGATCTGCTTCCTCAACGCCTACGCCAACCCGGAGAACGAGCGCGCCGCCCTGGCGGCCGCGGCCGCGGTCTGGCCGAACCCGAACGTCGCCTGCTCGTCGGGCATCCTGCCGGAGATCCGCGAGTTCGAGCGCACCTCCACCACGGTGCTCAACGCCTACCTCCAGCCCGTCGTCGGCAGCTACCTCGAGAAGCTCGACGGCGCCCTCGCCTCCGAGGGCTTCTCCGGCCGCTTCCACATCGTGCAGTCGAACGGCGGCGTGATGTCCACCGCCACCGCCCGGCGCCTGCCGGTGCGCACCGCGCTCTCGGGCCCGGCGGCCGGCGTCATCGCGGCGGCGGCGATCGCCAAGGCGGCGGGCTTCCCCAACGTGATCACGGGCGACCTCGGCGGCACCTCCTTCGACGTCTCCCTGGTGGTCGAGGGCGAGACGGCGCTCAGCCCCCAGACCACGATCGATTTCGGCCTCGTCATCCGGACCCCGATGATCGAGATCAGCACGATCGGGGCCGGGGGCGGCTCGATCGCCCACGTGGACGCGGGCGGCCTGCTGCAGGTCGGGCCCGAGAGCGCCGGCTCGCGCCCGGGCCCGGTCTGCTACGGCCAGGGCAACACCCGCCCGACCCTCACCGACGCCAACGTGGTGCTCGGGCGCATCAACGCCGAGCGGCCGATCGGCGGGGCGCTCGCGCGCCTCGACGTCGCGGCCGCGCGGGCGGCCATCGCCCGGCACGTCGCCGAGCCCCTCGGCCTCGACCCGATGGCGGCCGCGGAGGCGATCGTGCGGGTGGCGGACGCCAAGATGGCGGGGGCGATCCGCCTCGTCTCGATCGAGCGCGGGCACGACCCCCAGAAGTTCGCCGCCGTGCCGTTCGGCGGCGGCGGCGCGCTGCACGTCGGCGCCCTCATCAAGGACGTGGGCCTCAGGGGCGCCCTGGTGCCGCGCTACCCGGGCGTGACCTCGGCGCTGGGCTGCGTCATCGCCGACATCCGGCACGACCAGGTCCAGACCGTGAACCTGAGCCTCGCGGGCCTCGATGCCGCCGCCCTCGACCGGCGCATGGTGGCGGAGGCCGCGGCCGCCCGCGCGGTGGTCGAGGCGGCCGGCCTCGCGGTCGAGCGCATCGACACCGTGTTCGAGCTCGACATGCACTATGTCGGCCAGACCCACACGGTCGCCGTGGCCCTGCCGGTCGCCGTGCGGGACGGCACCACGGGCCTCTCCGGGGCGGCCATCCAGGCAGCCTTCGAGGCGGCCTACCAGACCTCCTTCAGCCGGCTCCTGCCGGGCGTCCCGGCCCGGATCGTCAACCTGCGCACCGCCGCGATCGGGCGCCGGCCCCACTTCGACCTGGCGGCCCTGGCGCCCGGCCCCGAGGCCTCCCTGGCGGCCGCGGGGCTCGGCACCCGGCCGGTCTGGTTCGGCGGTGCCTGGCACGAGGCGGCGGTCTACGCCCGCCTCTCGCTGCCGGTGGGCGCCGAGATCCCGGGCCCCGCCATCCTGGAGCAGCCGGACGCCACCACGGTGGTGGATCCGGGCCTCACCGCGCGGGTGGACCGCCTCGGCAACGTCGTGGTCACGCGCAACGGAGCCGCCGCATGAACCAATCCGCGATCCCGGCCGCCCGCACGGCGCTGCTGCTCTGCGACCTCCAGAACGACTTCCTGCACCCGGACGGCGCCTACGGCCGCGCCGGCCAGGGCGCCCCCGAGATCGCGGCCGTGCCCGGGCGGGTGCGGCCCCTCGCCGACCTCGTCCGGGCGCGGGGCGGCACCATCGCGTCGACCCACTTCACCCTGGTGCCGGGCAAGGGCGGCGAGCCCCTGATCGCCCCCCACCTGCGGGAGCTGCGGCCGTTCCTCGGGCGCGGCGACTTCCTGCCCGGGGCCTGGGGCCACGCCCTCGTGGACGCGCTCCAGCCCGCCGACCTCGCGGTCGAGAAGGTCGCCTACTCGGCCTTCTACATGACGCGGCTCGAATGGGTGCTGCGCCGGTGCGGCATCGAGCGGCTGCTCGTCGCCGGCATCGTCACCAACGGCGGCGTCGCCTCGACGGTGCGCGAGGCCCACGTGCGCGACTTCGCCGTCACGGTGGTGGCGGATGCCTGCGCGGCCTTCTCGCCGGCCGTGCACGCGACGGCGATCGAGGCCCTGCGGCCGGTCTGCCGCGTGGCGGACGTGGCCGAGCTCCTCGGGGAGCTCGGCGCATGAGCGTCGCGCCCGCCGCCTCCGCCCGCTTCGATGCCGCAATGCCGGTCGTGGTGATCGGCGCGGGCGCGGCCGGCCTCGTCGCGGCGCTCTCGGCCCGGGAGGCCGGCGCCGAGGTGCTGGTGCTCGAGCGCGACCCCGTCCCGCGCGGCTCCACGGCCCTCTCGGCCGGCCTCGTGCCGGCGCCCGGCACCCGCTGGCAGCGCGCGGCCGGGATCGCCGACGACCCGGAGCGCTTCGCCGCCGACATCCTGCACAAGGCCGCGGGCGAGCCCGACCCGAGCCTCGTCGGGCTCCTCGCCCGGCAGGCCGGCCCGGCCCTCGAGTGGCTCGCCGACGCCCACGGCCTCGCCTTCTCGGTCATCACCGACTTCCGCTATCCGGGCCACTCCGCCCACCGCATGCACGGCCTGCCGACCCGCTCGGGCGAGGAGCTGGTCGACCGCCTGCGCGGGGCCGCGGAGGCTGCCGGCATCCCGATCCTGTGCGAGGCGCGGGTCGAGACCCTGTTCACCGAGGCGGGGGCGATCCGCGGCGTCGGCTTCGCCCGGCCCGACGGCTCGCGCGAGGCGGTGGCCTGCGAGGCCCTGGTGCTCGCCTGCAACGGCTACGGCGGCAGCAAGCCGCTCGTCGCCGCCCACGTGCCGGAGCTCGCGGGCGCGCTCTACTTCGGCCATCCGGGCAACCAGGGCGAGGCGATCCTGTGGGGCGAGGCCCTCGGCGCCGCGACCCGGCACCTCTCGGGCCACCAGGGCCACGGCTCGGTGGCGCACCCGCACGGCATCCTGATCACCTGGGCGACGATCACCGAGGGCGGCGTCCAGGTGAACCAGGAGGGCCTGCGCTTCTCGGACGAGAGCCGGGGCTATTCCGAGCAGGCCGCCGAGGTCCTGCGCCAGCCGGGCGGGACCGCCGTCACGGTCTTCGACGCGCGCATCGCCGGGATCGCCCGCCAGTTCGAGGATTTCCGCCGGGCCGAGCAGGCCGGTGCCATCGTGGAGGCCGCCACGGCGGCGGACCTCGCGGCGCGCCTGCGCCTGCCGGCCGAGGCGCTCGCCGCGACCCTCGGGGCGGTCGAGGCGTTGAAGCGGGAGGGCGGCACCGACGCCTTCGGCCGCGCGTTCTCCGGGGTGCCCCCGCTCGCGCCGCCCTACCGGGCGGTGCGGGTCACGGGGGCGCTGTTCCACACCCAGGGCGGCCTCGTGGTGGACGGGGCCGCCCGGGTGGTGCGGCGGGACGGCGGCTGCGTGCCCAACCTGTTCGCGGCCGGCGGCGCCGCCTGCGGGGTGTCGGGGTCCGGGGCGGCGGGCTACCTCTCGGGCAACGGGCTCCTGTCGGCCGTGGCGCTCGGGCGCGTCGGCGGCCGGGCCGCCGGAGCGATGGCGGCCGGCGGCTGAGGGCCCGGCCGCCGACGAGGCCACGACGGATCGAACCCCGGAGGAGACGCCCATGACAGCAGAGCCCCGCACGCTCCTCGACAAGGTCTGGGACGCCCACGTCATGGCGACGCGCCCGGACGGGCAGGCGCTGCTGGCCATCGACCGCCACCTGCTGCACGAGGGCTCGTTCCACGCCTTCGGGATGCTCGACCATGCCGGCCGGGCGGTGCGCCGGCCCGACCTGACCTTCGCGGTGGCCGACCACTACGTGCCGTCCCGGGACAGGGGCGCGCCGATCCCCGACCCCGAGATCGCCACCATGGTGTCGGGCCTCGCCGGGAATGCGGGCCGGCACGGCATCCGGCATTTCGGGCTCGAGGATCCCGGGCAGGGCATCGTGCACGTGATCGCCCCCGAGCAGGGCCTGACGCTGCCGGGCCTCACCGTGGTGTGCGGCGACTCGCACACCTCGACCCACGGCGCCTTCGGGGCCCTCGGCTTCGGCATCGGGGCGACCGAGGTGGCGCACGTCCTGGCGACCCAGGCCCTGTGGCAGCGCCGGCCGAAGTCCCTGCGGGTCACGATCGACGGCAGGCTCGGCCCCCACGTCGCCGCCAAGGACGTCGTCCTGGCGATCATCGCGGCGCTGGGCGCCGGGGGCGCGGTCGGGCACGTGCTCGAATACGCCGGCAGCGCGATCCGCGGCCTCTCGATGGAGGGCCGGCTGACGATCTGCAACATGTCGATCGAGGCCGGCGCCCGGGCCGGCATGATCGCGCCCGACGACACCACCTTCGCGTTCCTGGAGGGGCGCCCCTTCGCGCCGCGGGGCGACGCCTTCGCGCGCGCCGTCGCCGCCTGGCGCGCGCTGCCGACGGACGACGGCGCGCGCTTCGACCGCGAGGTCGTCCTCGAGGCGGGCGCCATCGCGCCGACGGTGACCTGGGGCACGAGCCCCGAGACCGCCGTCCCGGTCACCGCCGCCGTGCCGGACCCCTCGGCCGAGGCGGACGGGACCAAGGCCGGCCAGATGCGGGCGATGCTCGACTACATGGGGCTCGCGCCGGGTACGCCCCTCGAGGCGGTGGCCATCGACCGGGTGTTCATCGGCTCCTGCACCAACTCGCGCATCGAGGACCTGCGGGCCGCCGCCGGCGTGCTGCGGGGCCGGCGGGCGGCGGTGCCGGGCCTCGTCGTGCCGGGCTCCGGCCCGGTGCGGCGCCAGGCCGAGGCCGAGGGGCTCGACGCGGTCTTCCGGGACGCCGGCCTCGAATGGGGCGAGCCGGGCTGCTCGATGTGCGTCGGCATCAACGGCGACCTCGTGCCGGCGGGCGAGCGCTGCGCCTCGACCACCAACCGCAACTTCCCCGGGCGGCAGGGCCCCAACGCCCGCACCCACCTCATGAGCCCGGCCATGGCGGCGGCGGCCGCGCTCACGGGGCGCCTCACCGACATCCGCCGCCTCGGAACGCCCTGACGCCATGCAGCCCTTCACCACGCTCCGGGCCGTCGCGGTCGCGCTCGACGTCGCCAACGTCGACACCGACCAGATCCTGCCGGCCCGCTTCCTCAAGAAGCCCCGCAGCGCCGGCTACGGCGGCTTCCTGTTCCACGACGAGCGCCGCCGGGGCGACGCCTTCCCGCTCGACCGGCCCGGGAATGCCGGCGCCGGCATCCTGGTGGCGGACCGCAACTTCGGCTGCGGCTCCTCCCGCGAGGGCGCGGTCTACGCGCTCGTCGATGCCGGGATCCGCTGCGTCGTGGCCCCGAGCTTCGGCGACATCTTCGCGTCGAACGCCGCCAAGAACGGCCTCCTGACGATCACCCTGCCGGAGGACGCGGCGGCGGCCCTGCGCGCGCGCCTGGGCGCGGAACCGGGCACCGTCCTCACGGTCGACCTGCCGGCCGAGACGCTGACCGGCCCGGAGGGCGGGGCGATCCCGTTCCCCATCGACCCGTTCCGGAAGCGCTGCCTCGTGGAGGGCCTCGACGACGTCGACCTGACGCTCGAGCACGCCGACGCCATCGCGGCCTACGAGGCGGCGGTGGCGCGGGACGAGCCCTGGCGGGTGCCGGCGCGCACCTGAGGGCGGCCCGGGGTTCCGGCCGGCTCACGCCCCGGCGGAGCCGGGCGCCTCGCCCTCGCCCTCGAGCGCGTCCGCGATGCGGCGCAGGAGGTCGACCAGCTCGGCCTTGCGCTCCGGGCCCACGATGGCGTCGAGGCGGGCGTCGTGGCGGCCCGCGCAGGCGCGCAGCGCCGCGAGCCGGGCCTCGCCCGCCGCCGTCAGGCGCACCTGGCGGCTGCGGCGGTCGCGCGGGTCGGTGCTGCGGGCGACCGTGCCGTCCGCCTCCAGCTCCCTGATGAGCGGCGTCAAGGTGGTCTTGTCGAGGCCGACGCCGCGGCTGAGGTCGGTCTGGCTCAGGCCCGGGTTGTCGTGGACCAGTTGCAGCAGGGCGTAGTGGCCCGGCTTCAGGCCGCCCGAGCCGGCGGCGGCCGCGAAGGCCGCGAACGAGGCCTGCTGGGCGAGGCGCAGGTTGTAGGCGATGGCCCCGGCGAGGCTCCCGAGGCGGAGCGGCCGGGGCGCGGCCGCGGCCGCGCCATCCTCCGGCGTCCTCACCGCGCCGGCCCCGCCAGGGGAGGCGCGTGGGCCGGGGCGGCCGGCGCCGCGCCGTCGAGAGGCGGCAGCGGGTTGCGCAGGGCGGCGAGGCCGAGGGTCGCCCCGAGCATCGCCAGGGCCAGGACGCCCAGGAAGGCCGTGCCGCCCCCCGCCGTGATCACGGCCGCGCCCGCGAAGGCGCTCAGGACGGCGCCGAGGCGCCCGACGGCGAGGGCCGAGGCCGTGCCGGTCGCCCGCACGCCCGTGGGGTAGACGTGCATGCAGACCGCGTAGAGCGTCGACTGCACGGCGTTGACGAACAGCCCGTGCAGGCCGAGGCCGACGACGAGCAGCGTCGGGTCGTGGATGCCCCGCAGGAGGAAGGCGCTCAGCGCGCCGCCGAGCCCGCACAGGATCTGCGGCCCCCGCGAGCCGAAGCGCGCGATGGCGGCCGCGCAGCCGAGTGCGCCGAACACGCCGCCGAGGTTGTAGGCGGTCAGCCCGGCGCCCGCCGTCGCCACGTCGAGCCCCTCGGCGGTGAGCATGGCCGGCAGCCAGCTGAAGGCGCCGTAGACGGCGAACAGGCAGAGGAAGAACGCGGCCCACAGCGCCAGCGTGTCCCGCCGCCGGGCCGGCGCGAACAGGGCCGCGAAGCCGGGCTTCGCGGGGACGCAGGGCCTGGCGGGAAATCCTGGCTTCACGGGAAGACCGGGCTTCACGGGAAGGCGCGGCTCGGCCGCGTCGGTGAACACGCTGTCGCGCGGGACGGGCCGGCCGAAGCGGTGCAGGAGCCCGACGAGCTCGTCCCAGCGCGCCGGCCTGCGGGCGAGGAAGCGCGGGGATTCCGGGAGCGTCGCGGCGAGCAGCAGGCTGTAGGCGACCGGCAGGGCGCCGCCGACGAGGAAGAGCCCGCGCCAGCCGAGGGCCGGGAGCACCAGCGCGGCGAACAGGCCCGCCAGCATGCCGCCGAGGGGCACGCACACGATGGTGGCGGTGACCGCCAGGGTGCGCCGGCGCGCCGGCGTGAACTCGGCCGCGAGCGTCGTGCAGGACGGCAGCGCGCCGCCGATGCCGAGCCCGGCCACGAAGCGAAGGAGCGCCACGGCCGCGAGGCTCTGCGAGAGCCCGATGGCGCAGGTGGCGACCCCGAACACGAGCACGCTCGCCAGCACGGCGACCCGGCGCCCGACCCGGTCGCCGACGGGCCCCGCGACGGCGCAGCCGATCCCCATGCCGATCAGGCCCGCGGCCACCACCGGGGCGAAATCCCCCCGGGTCACGCCCCACTCGCGGATCAGCACCGGGATGGCGAAGCCGATGAGCTGGCCGTCGAAGCCGTCGAGCACGACGGACAGGGCGGCGAGGACGACGACCCGCTTCTGGAACGGGGTCCAGGGCCCGGCATCGAGGGTGCGGCCGATGTCGACCGTCAGCGGGCGTGCCGTCATGCGGCGCCTCCCGGGCCGGGGATCCGGGCGCGCGGCGGGACGGGGGGCGTGACGACGGCCGGCACGGGGACGGTCGGCTCGGGGCCGCTCGGCATGGGCGTGTTCCTCTCACCTCGGGCCGCCCGTGTGTCCGGAGCGTGCCCTCCGGCAGAGTAGCGCCGGACCCCGCCGCGGGGCAAGAAAGTAGGGGGTCAAACCATCTTGGCGGCGGGAGCGGGCGCGCCTACAGCGCCGCGAGCAGGGCCCGGGCCTTGGCGGCCACCGTGGCGGGCGCGTCGCCGGGCTTGTAGAGCGCGGAGCCGCAGCCGTAGCCGCTGGCGCCGGCGGCCCGCCAGGCGGGCAGGCTCAGGGCGTCGACGCCGCCCACCGGCAGCAGCGGCACGTCCCCCGGCAGCACCGCGCGCAGGGCCCGCAGCATGGCGGGACCGCCCGCCTCGGCGGGAAACAGCTTGAGGGCGTCGGCGCCGGCATCGAGCAGCGCGAAGGCCTCCGCCGGGGTGAGGAAGCCCGGCATCGCCACCATGCCGCGGGCCTTGGCGGCGCGCACCAGGGCCGGGTCGGCGTGGGGCGTCACCAGGAGGCGGCCGCCGGCCTGCGCCACCGCCGCGACCTCGGCCTCGCGCCGGAAGGTGCCGGCGCCGACGAGGGCCCGGTCGCCGAGGCGGGCGGCGAGCCGGCGCACGCTCTCGACGGGCTCGGGCGAGTTGAGGGGCACCTCCAGGATCACCACCCCCTCGCCCACCAGCGCCTCGCCGACCGCCTCGACCTCGTCGGGCCGGACGCCGCGCAGGATCGCCACCAGGGGGCAGCGGCGAAGCCAGTCCATCACGTCCATGCGGTTCTCTCCCCGATCAGCGCGAGGCCGCGCGCCGCGGCGTCCGGATCGCCCACGAGGGCGCTCCCGCCCCTCAGGCCGATCGCCCGGGCGTAGAGCGCCGTCAGGGGCCCGGCCCCCACGAGGCGCACCGCCTCGCCGGCGGCCGGCGCGTCCCGCGGCGTCCCCCCGGCCGGAAGGGCCGCCGCGGCCGGAAGGGCCGCCGCGACTTCGTGGCCGATGAGCAGGCCCGACAGGTAGCTCGCGGCATCCGCGGGCCCGAGGCGGCCGAAGAGGCCGAGGCTGCGCGCGCCGAACAGGTGGTGCAGCAGCCCGCCCGCCTCGGCGGCCCGCGCCACGCCGGCATCGAAGGCGGCGCCGGGCTCGGCCGGTCCCTCCATCATGCGGCCCAGGATGGTGTGGCCGCGCAACGCCGCGTAGGCCTCGCCCGTCATGCTGGTGGAGAAGCCGGCGATGCGGCCCCTCTCGACGCGCACCCACTTGGCGTGGCTGCCGGGCAGGCAGAGGAGCGCGTCCTCGTCCGGGCGGGCAAGCGCCCCGAAGGCCTGCACCTCCTCGCCGCGCATCACCTCGGGCACCCCGGCCGCGTCCTCGGCGCTCAGGCCCGGCACGAGGCGGACCACCGCGCCCTCGAACGGCACCGCCGCGAGGCCCGCCGCCAGCGCGTCGAGCCCGACCGGGCAGGCGAGGTAGGGCGCCTCCTGCCAGCCCTGGCGGCTGCCGACCATGCCGGAGAGCAGCACCCGCGCCTCGCCGTCCTCGAGCCAGTCGCCCACCATGGCGCGCAGCTCCGCCCCGAAGCCGCCGGCCGCGACGTGCAGGATGCCCCGCGCCCCCTCGCGCCGCGCCAGGACGGCGCCGTCCCGGCCGAGCCGGTAGGCGCGGGCGCTGCTGGTTCCCCAATCGATCCCGATCATGCCGGCACGCTGCCTGACCCGGGCGCCGAGGGCAACGGGTCGCGGCGCGGTTCGCGGCGGCGCGGTTCGCGCCGGCGGAGGGAGCGCGGCGGCGGGCCCGGCTCCCGCCGCAGGCCCCCGGGCCCGGCGCCGGCCTGGCGGCGGCGCGCGCAGGTGCGATTAGTCACGGGCGAGGATCGGCGGCCGCGCAAACTCCTCGCCAAAATACAAAACTGTGGTAATACTAGAAGATCCACCGTTCAGCGCTCGGCATGCTGCCGCAGCGCAAGTCGCCGCCGCCAATGAAGCAAGCGTGGTCGACATGATTTGCTGGATATCACAACGAATGCTCACCTTCGTCAAGCAGTGCGTGCCTGCTGCCATCATAGGAGCCCTGGCCATGACCTCACCCGCGTCCGCTCAGACGAGCCAAGACGGTCACCAGATCATCCAGCTTCTGCTGAATGCTCCCGACCTGCAGCAGTACTACCACTTCGCCGAGAGGCCCGAGCGGGTCCCGCTCCGGGTGGTGAACCTCAGCGGCACGGAGGTGGACGGGTCCGGCTGGACGGTCGCCGGCGAGAAGGCCGTGCTGTCGAGCGGGAAGGATCCGAAGGCGCTCGAGATCAGCGCGCTCGAGCTGTCGGGCGACACCGCGGTGGTCAAGTTCGCGTTCGGGGCCGAGGGGCTCCTCGGCGAGGGCCGCTTCAGCCGCCGCGGCGGGACCTGGGCCGTCGACAAGGTCGAGGTCGGCGAGCGCTGAGCGGGCCGGTGCGGCCTCGCACAGGCGCGCCGGACGCGATCTGCTTCAATAGCTTCGTCCTCGGAACATCGACGTCCACGAGCTGCCGGATCCTCGCGCACGATGCGCGCGGGGGCTTCGCGCAGGTGCGTGGGAACCGCCTCGACGCCCGCCCGCGGCGCTCCCCCGGGTTGCGTCGCGCGCGGTCGATGCGGACCGCAGCGAGCCGGACCGTCTCCCGCGCCCGCGGGGTCGCAAGGCCCGTCCGGGCGCCGGGAGGATCGCCATGGGCTGGCCCGAGCCTCGGGACAGACGCAACGGGTTTTTCCAGCAACCGGGAGAGTGCGCGATGATCATGAGCAGGTCCGACCAGACGCGATTTCCGAAGTTCACCAAGTACGTCCGCTACTCGCTGCCCCAGGTCGTCGACGTGAAGGCGATCGTGGCCGGCTTCGCGAAGTACGGCCAGATCGACCGGGCGACGCTGAAGCGCGCCCTGACCTGGGGCAACGAGCCCCACATCGTCATCAAGCCGCTCAGCGGCGCCATCGGGCTGTTCAACGCCTCGGTCGATCCGAACGTCATCAACATCCACACCCGGATCGTGCAGGAGTTCGAGGACGGACACGGGCTCCGCAAGACGAAGTGGAACAAGGACGTCTTCCTGGTCGGCGTCACCCTGCTGCACGAGCTCGTCCACTGGGCGGACAACCTGGACGGCATCGACTTCCCCGACGAGGAGGGCGAGCAGTTCGAGACCGACGTCTACGGGATGGTGATCAACGAGTGACGCCGCGGCCGGGACCGGGGTTTCCTCCCCGGGGGCCTCGCCCACGGGCAAGGCCCCGGAGACCCGCGGGCCGCCCCGTGCTGCGCCCCCGGGCCGCGCCCGCCACGCCGGCCGGACCCCTCGAGAATTCCGGGCCGCGCGGCTGGACGAACGCGACCGGGTGCCGTCCTATGTCCTCCCGACACCACGATCACGCCAGAACACGATCGAGGGAGGAAACGACATGCTGCGCTGCGTGGCGGCCCTGGCCGCCCTCGCCCTCGCGGTCCCGGCCCTGGCCGAGGAGCCGCTGCGCTTCGAGGTCGACCCGGCCTGGCCCAAGCGCCTGCCGAACGACTGGATCATGGGGCAGGCCGCGGGCGTCGCGGTCGACGCGCAGGACAACGTCTGGGTGGTCCAGCGTCCCCGCACCCTCACGGACGACGAGAAGGCCGCGAGCCTCGACCCGCCGCGGACCCGCTGCTGCAAGCCCGCCCCGCCGGTCCTCGTCTTCGACCAGGCCGGGACGCTCGTGAAATCCTGGGGCGGTCCCGGCCCGGGCTACGACTGGCCCCAGAACGAGCACGGCATCCACATCGACCACAAGGGCTTCGTCTGGCTCGCCGGCAACGGCGACAACGACGGCCAGATCCTGAAGTTCACCCAGGACGGCCGCTTCGTGATGCAGATCGGCAAGCAGGGCCCGCAGACCGACAGCCGGGACACCACCCGGCTCGGCAAGCCGGCCGGCATGATGGTCGATCCGGCGACGAACGAGCTCTACGTGGCCGACGGCTACTACAACCACCGGGTCATCGTGTTCGACGCCGAGACGGGCGCCTTCAGGCGGATGTGGGGCGCCTACGGCCGGCCGCCGACCGACGAGAAGGTCGGCCCCTACGACCCCGCCGCCGCGCCGGCGCAGCAGTTCCGCAACCCGGTCCACTGCGTGCAGGTGGCCCGCGACGGCCTCGTCTACGTCTGCGACCGCACCAACAACCGCATCCAGGTCTTCCGGAAGGACGGCACCTTCGTGAAGGAGATGTTCGTCGAGCCGGGCACGCGGGCCAACGGCTCGGTCTGGGAGCTCGCGCTGTGGCCGGACGAGCGCGAGACCTACCTCATCAACGCCGACGGGGCGAACAACGAGGTCCGCACGCTCAGCCGCGAGACCGGCGAGATCCTCGGCCGCTTCGGCCGCAACGGGCGCATGGCCGGGGACTTCCACTGGGTCCACAACCTCGCGGTGGACGCGAGGGGCAACGTGTTCACGACCGAGGTCGACACCGGCAAGCGGGCGCAGAAGTTCCTGTTCCGGGGCGACATGGTGCTGCGCAAGCGCGCCGCCGCGCCGTGAGGAGGCCGCCGATGATCAGTGCCTCCGAGCCGCCGGGCGCTCCCGGCTGCGCCTGCTGCCAGCCGCGCCGCGGCTTCCTGCGCGGCCTCGCGGGCGCCGGCGCCGCCGCGGCGCTGGCCGCCCGGCCCGGCCCGGCGGCGGCCCAGCCCGCGCCGGGCGCGCGCTACGCCGGCCTCGTGATCGACTGCCACGGGCACTACACCACCGAGCCGCCCGCCATGCTGGCCTGGCGCAAGCGCCAGGTCGACGCCGTCAACGACCCCGCGCAGTCGCCCTCGCCGTCCGCCCTCAAGGTCAGCGACGACGAGGTGCGGGCGAGCGTGGCGGACCGCCAGCTCAAGCTCCAGGCCGAGCGCGGCATCTCGCTGGCGCTGTTCTCGCCCCGGGCCGGCGGGATGGGGCACCACGTCGGCAACGCCCGCACCAGCCTCGACTGGTCGATCGTGTCGAACGACATGATCCACCGGGTCGCGACCCTGGCGCCGCGCAACTTCGTGGGCGTCTGCCAGCTGCCGCAGACGCCGGGCGTGTCCCCGGCGAACTGCACGGCGGAGCTCGCGCGCTGCGTGACGGAGCTCGGCTTCGTCGGCTGCAACGTCAACCCGGACCCCTCGGGAGGCTACTGGACCGACCCGCCGCTCTCCGACCGCTACTGGTATCCGCTGTGGGAGAAGATGGTCGAGCTCGACGTTCCGGGTATGATCCACGTCAGCGCCTCGGCCAACCGCAACTTCCAGGCGACGGGGGCGCATTACATGAACGGCGACACCACCGCCTTCATGCAGTTCGTCACCTCCGACCTGTTCCGGGACTTCCCGACCCTGCGCCTCATCATCCCGCACGGCGGCGGGGCGGTGCCCTACCACTGGGGCCGCTACCGCGGCCTCGCCCAGGACATGAAGCGCCCGCCCCTGACGGAGCTGATGCGCAACGTGTTCTTCGACACCTGCGTCTACCACCAGGCCGGCATCGACCTCCTGCTCAAGGTCGTGCCGGTCGACAACGTGCTGTTCGCCTCCGAGATGGTCGGGGCGGTGAACGGGATCGACCCCGAGACCGGCCACGCCTACGACGACACCAAGCGCTACGTCGAGGCCGCGGCGGTCTCGGACGCGGACCGGGCGAAGCTCTACGCCGGCAATGCCGGCCGGGTCTATCCGCGCCTCGCCGCCCGCCTCAGCGCCGCCGGGGTGTCGCCGTAGCGTCCCGGGGCGCCGTCACGGTGCCGCCGTCACGGGGCGCCGTCACGGTGGCGCCGTCATGGCGCGGGCCCGGCGCAGGAGCGCCGCGATGAGCCCGTCGAGGGCCGCCCGCTCGGCGGGCCCGAGATCCGCGGTGAGCCGCTCGGCGTAGTCGAGGGCGAGGGGCACGATCTCGGCGTAGACCCGCTCTCCCTCGGGGGTGAGGGTCAGGAACGCCTCGCGCAGGTCCTCGGCGTTGGGCCGGCGCCGGATGTAGCCCCGCGCCTCCAGGGCGGCGGCGGCGCGGCTGACCTTGACCTTGCCCATCTCGGCGTGGCGGCCGACCGCCTTGGCGGTGATGGCGCCGAACTCGCCGACCGTCGCCAGCACCCGCCATTCCGGGATGCCGATGCCGAAGCGCGCGCCGTAGAGCCGCGCCAGCCCGTCGCTCACCACCGCGGTCACCACGCTCAGGCGGTAGGGCAGGAACGTCGCGAGCGCGAGGCCTGCGGGGCTCCCGGGCGTCCGGGCGCTTGACGTCCGTTTCAAGTGCAACTATCCACTCGGCATCGGTTTCGAATGAAACTAAATGCCGGGGCAGGAAAGGGCAACCGCCATGAACATCCAGGCGCCATCCGGGCTGACCGCGGCCGCCACGGGGTCAGGCCTCACGCCGGGCTACATGTCGGGCTTCGGCAACGGCTTCG
>NZ_QOWC01000005.1 GCF_003574465.1 Methylobacterium crusticola | reverse complement strand
CGTCAACTCCCCGCGCGACGATTCCGTGACGAACGGGTGAAGGCCCCCTCCCCCGGCTCCCGCGGCGCGCGCCGGCGGCCTCACACCGCGCAGTAGCGCTCCTGGATCTCCGGATCGGCCCTCAGCACGGCCGCCGCGTCGTGGTGGACGACGGCGCCCTGGTCCATGACGTAGACCCGGTCCGAGACCGCGAGGGCGAGATCCACGTTCTGCTCGACGAGGAGGATCGTCGTGCCGGTCCGCTTCATGGCCACGAACTGCTCGAACATCTCCTCGACCAGGATCGGCATGATGCCCTCGGAGGGCTCGTCGAGCAGCACCATCACGGGCTCGGCCATGAGCGCGCGGGCGATGGCGAGCATCTGCTGCTCGCCGCCCGACAGGGTGACGGCCTCCTGCGCGAGGCGCTGCTTCAGGCGCGGGAAGGTCTCGGCGATGGCCTCGATGCGGGCCGCCTCGTGGCGCCGCCCCCGCGCCGCGCCGCCGCGCCGCGCCAGCAGGCCGAGGCGGAGGTTCTCGGCGACCGTGAGCCCCGGCACGATGCGGCGCTCCTCGGGGACGTAGGCGAGGCCGCGGTGGAAGCGGACGTGCGCCGGCAGCGCCAGGATCTCCTCGCCCGCGAAGGCCACCCGGCCGCGCCGGCGCGGCACCAGGCCCATCACGGCGCGCAGGGTCGTGGTCTTGCCGGCGCCGTTGCGGCCGATCAGCGTCACGATCTCCCCGGGCCGCACTTCCAGGGTGACGCCCTGCAGGATGTGGCTGTGGCCGTACCAGGCGTCCAGGCCCTCGACCGCCAGGAGGGGATCGCCGGCCGGAGAGGCGCCCGCGCGCTCCGGACCAGGGAGGGACGCGCTCACGCGCTCCGGACCAGGGAGGGACGCGCTCACGCGCTCCGGACCAGGGAGGGACGCGCTCACGCGCTTCTGCCCAGGTAGACGCGCCGCACCTCGGCGTCGGCCCGGATGGCGTCGGGCGTGCCCTCGGCGAGGAGCCGGCCCTGGTGCAGCACGATGAGGCGCCGGCAGAGGTCCATCACGAGCTTCATCTTGTGCTCGACCAGGATCAGGGTGCGCCGGGCGGCGAGCCGCGCGACCAGGCCCATCATGGCGCGGGTCTCCTCCGGGCTCATGCCGGCGGTCGGCTCGTCGAGGAGCAGGAGGTCGGGGTCGGCGGCGAGCGCCATGGCGATCTCGAGCGCCCGCTGCTCGCCGTGGGCGAGCTCGCGGGCGAGCCGCCCCGCGCGGTCGGGCAGGCCCACCTCGGCGAGCAGCGCCTCGGCCTTGCGGGCGAGCTCCGGGTAGGCGGCGCGGTCGCGCAGCAGGTCGAAGCGGACGCGCCGGGCCTGGGCCGCCACCCGCACGTTCTCGTGGGCGGTGAGGTGCGGGAACACGTTGGTGATCTGGAACGACTTCGCGATCCCTAAGGCCGCGAACCGGTGCGGCGGGCTCCCGGTGATGTCGCGGCCCCGGTAGAGGATGCGGCCCTCGCTCGGCGGGAAGGCGCCCGAGACGAGGTTGAAGAAGGTCGACTTGCCGGCCCCGTTCGGGCCGATGATTGCCGTGATGCCGCCCTCCGGAAACGCCACGCTGACGCCGTCGAGCGCCCGGAAGGCGCCGAAGCGCTTGCCGACGCCCTCCGTGGCGAGGATCGGGACCGCGCTCACGGCGCCCCTCCCGGCGCCGCGTCCAGGCGCCGGAGGCGCGCCAGCACCTCGCCCCAGAGGCCCAGCGGCAGGAACAGCACGAAGGCGATGAAGATCGCCCCGACGAGGAGCTGCCAGTGGCTCGTCAGGGTCGCGAGCCCGTCCTGGAGCAGCAGGAAGGTCGCCGCCCCGACGAAGGGCCCGAAGAAGGTGCGCGTGCCCCCGAGCAGCGCCATCATCACGGCCTCGCCCGAGGTCGCGTAGTGCATGGTCTCGATCGGCACGATCGACAGGTGGATGGCCTGGAGCGCGCCGGCGAGGCCGCAGAAGGCGCCGGAGATCACGAAGGCCACGAGCTTCACCCGCCGCACGTCGTAGCCGCAGGCCTCGGCCCGGCCCTCGTTCTCGCGGATCGCCTCCAGCACCGCCCCGAACGGCGAGGCCAGGATGCGCGAGAACAGCCAGATCGCCGCGCCCACGAACACCAGGACGACGTAGTACTTCACCGTGGGGTCGAGGAGCGGCAGGCTGACGCCCGGCAGGCCGAGCGCCGGGACGTTGATGCCGCGCAGGCCGTTCTCGCCGCCCGTGAGGCGCTCGGCCCGGTAGAAGGCGTAGTAGACGCACATCGACAGCGCCAGCGTCGTCATGGCGAAGTAGATCCCGCGGGTGCGGATCGCCAGGTACCCCATGGCGGCGGCCACCGCGACGGCGAGCCCGGTCCCGAGCCCGATGGCGGCCAGGGGGTGCAGGCCGTACTGCACGATCGCGATGCCGCAGCCGTAGGCCCCCGCCCCCAGGAAGGCGGCGTGGCCGAACGAGAGCAGGCCGGCGTAGCCGAACAGCAGGTTGAAGCCGAGGGCGTAGAGCCCCAGCACCAGGATGTTGACGGCGAGGGCCTCGTAGGGCGCGACGAGCGGGAACAGCGCCAGGGCGGCGAGGCTGAGCGCCACCCGGTGGCGGCCCGCCCGCGCGAGCCGGCCGCCGGGGGCGCCCGAGCCCTCGGACGAGGGGACGGCGCGCGCGGGCCCGGCCGCACTCCCGCTCACCCGAAGGCCCCGGCGCGGCCGAGCAGCCCCCGCGGGCGCACGAGGAGCACGAGCGCCATCACGGCGAAGATCGCCATCTTGGTCAGGTCGGGCGCGATGAGCGAGGTCATCGCCACGACGATCCCGACCAGCAGCCCGGCCAGGACCGCCCCGGCGAGGGACCCCATGCCGCCCACCACCGTGACCACGAAGGCCTCGGCCAGGACGGGGACGCCCATCTCGGGCGTCACGCCCTGGAGGGGCGCGGCCAGGATCCCGGCGAGCCCCGCGAGCGCGCAGCCGAGCCCGAATACCGCGAGCCAGACGCGCCCGATGTCGATGCCGAGCACCTGCACGATCTGCGGGTCGCGCGCGCCCGCCCGGATGATGAGGCCGAACCGCGTGCGCTCGATGAGGAGCCAGAGGCCCAGGACCACGAGGCCGACGAAGCCGATGAGGAACAGGCGGTAGAGCGGGAAGTAGCCGATGCCGATGTCGACCGCGCCGCGCAAGGGGGGCGGCGCCGAGAAGGGCAGCCCGGTGAGCCCGAACAGGATGCGCACGCTCTCGACCACCACGTAGGCGAGGCCGAAGGTCAGGAGCAACGGGTCGTCGGGGCCGCGGCCGTAGAGCGGGCGGATCAGCACCCGCTCGACCGCGAGCCCGAGGAGCCCGATCGCCACCGGGGCGACGACGAGGCTCACCCAGAAATTGCCCGTGTAGCCGTACAGGAACACGCCCACGTAGGCGCCCGCCATGAAGAAGGCGCCGTGGGCGAAGTTGACGATGTTCATCAGGCCGAAGATCAGCGACAGGCCGATCCCGACCAGCACGTAGATCGCCCCGAGGGCGATCCCGGTCACGACCTGGAGCGCCACGAGGGTGAGGGGGAGGGAGGCGAGGGTCACGGGGCGGCCCGGGCCCGGGCGGGCGGGATCAGCGTCGCCACGGCGTCAGCCCTGCCTGTGGCCGAGTTCGGCGCAGGAGCGCAGGCCCGCCTCGTCCGGCGCCTCGGCGTGGACGATGGAGAAGAGGTCGTCCGGCGTCCTCTGGTTCCTGAACTTCGACTCGACGATCAGGACCGACTGCACCGACTGGTGGTCGCAGGTCCGGAAGTATTGCGGGCCCTTGTAGAAGTCGGCCCTGAGCGCCTCCAGGGCGGGCACGAGCCTGTCGGTCTCGACGGACCCGGCGAGCTTGGCCGCCTCCAGCACCGAGCGCACGCCCGCGTAGCCGAGGGCGCCGTAATCGGACGGGACCGCGCCGCCGTAGGCGGCCCGGAACTTGTCGTTGAAGGCCCTGGCGCTCGGCACGGTCTCCTCGAGGCCCCAGTAGTAGGAGGTGCCGCCGACCACGCCCTCGAACGCCTCGCCGCCGGCCTTGCGGGCCGTGAGGAGCAGGACCGGGGCGACGAGCTTCGTCGACTGCTTGAGGCCGAACTCCGTGGCCTGCTGGACCGACACGACCTGATCGCGGCCGAAATTGCACAGGCAGAGCACGTCGGGGCGCAGGGAGGCGATCATTGGCAGGAAGGCCGAGTAGTCGGTGGCCCCGATCGGGTGGCGCACGTCGGACACCACCTCGATGCCGAAGGCCGCGCCGGCGCGCCTGAAGCCCCGCACCATCTCGTGGCCGTACGCGTAGTCGGCGGTGAGGAACGCCACCCGCTTGCCGTGCCGGGGGAAGACGTAGCGCCCGACCGCCCCGGCGGTCATGTGCGGGCTCAGGGCCTCGTGAAAGGTCGTGCGGCCGAAATCCTTGGCCTCCGTGATCGCGTCGGACTGGCTGATCGAGTTGTAGATCACGCCGCGCCCGCGGGCGACGTTGTTGATCGAGAGCGTCACGGCCGCCGAGAGGCCGCCGACCAGGACGTTGACCTTGTCCTTCTCGATCAGCTCCAGGGTGCGGGTGGCGGCCTCGCCCGGGTTGAGCTTGTCGTCGCGCACCAGGATCTCGGCCAGCCGGCCGCCGAGCCCGCCCGCGGCGTTGAACTCCTTCACGGCGATCTGGGCGGCGCGGACCTGGTCGTTCGCCTCGGCCCCGAACGGGCCGGTCAGCGGGACCGGGAAGCCGATCCGGATCGGGCCCGTCCCCTCCGCCCTGGCGTGGCGCAGGAGGGCGGGCGCGGCGAGCGCCAGGCCGGCGGCCGCGGCTCCGCCCGTGAGCAGGCGGCGCCTGTCGAAGCCGAGTGTCATCCTGTCTCCCTCCCCGCGCGTTCCGCCCCGGGCCGGTGCCGGGGCGGACGAAGTCTCGGACCGCCCCCCCGCCGGCGCCCCGCCCCCGGCCGGATCATGTCCTCGCCCCTCGGGCGGTTCGGCGGCGGGCATGTCAGATCGCGCCCAGCGCCTCGAGGATCGTCTCGGGCGTGACCGGCTGGCGGCTCACCCGGGCGCCGAGGGGCCGGAGGGCGTCGTTGATGGCGTTGACGACCGCCGCCGGCGCGCCGGCCGTGCCGGCCTCGCCCGCGCCCTTGGCGCCGATCTCCGACGAGGCCGTCGCCGAGACCACGTGGGCGACCGCGATGTCGGGCATCTCGCCGGCCATGGGCACGAGGTAGTCGGCCATGGAGCCGTTGAGGAGCTGCCCCTCGGAATCGTACAGGCAGTGCTCGAACAATGCCCCCCCGAGGCCCTGCACGATGCCGCCGCGGATCTGCTCGTCGACGAGGAGCGGGTTGAGCACCGTGCCGCAATCCTCCACGCACCAGTGGCCGAGCAGCCGGACGAAGCCGGTCTCGACGTCGACCTCGACGGAAGAAGCCTGGACGCCGTTGGTGAAGGCGAACGGGTAGTCCTTGGGCACGTAGTGCCGCGTGACCACGAATTCCGGCTGCACCCCGGCCGGCAGGGTGTCGGGCCGGAAGTAGGCGATGCGGCCGAGCTCCGCGAGGCTCATGCGCTCGACGCCGGTGGCGGCGTCCACGATGGCGCCCTCGCGGATGTCGAGGGTCTCGGCCCGCGCCTGCAGAATGGCGGCGGCCACCGCGGTCACGTTCGCCCGCAGGGCCTTGCCGGCCTGCCAGGCGGCCTCGCCGCCGATCCCGGCGCCCCGCGAGGCCCAGGTGCCGCCGCCATAGGGCGTCGCCTGGGTGTCGCCGCTCACCACCCGGACCATGCCGAGGGGCACGCCGGTCGCGGTGGCGACCACCTGGGCGATCACCGCCTCGGTGCCCTGGCCCTGCTCCGTCACGCTGATCGCCGCCACGACCCCGCCCTGCGGGTCGAGGCGGATCGTGCAGCCGTCCTGCGCGGAGATGCGGGCGCCGCCGACGCCGTAGAAGGCCGCCGACGGGTTGGTGATCTCGATGAAGACCGACAGGCCGATGCCGCGGTGGACGCCCTCCCGGCGCAGGGCCGCCTGCTCGGCGCGCAGGGCGTCGTAGTCCATCATGGCGAGGAGCTTGGCCAGGGCCGCCTGGTGCGAGAGCTTCTCGAGGCGGATGCCCGAGACCCCCGCGCACGGATAGGCGTCGTCCGGGATGACGTTGCGCAGGCGGATCGCCGCCGGGTCGAGCCCGAGGCGCGCGGCGCCGAGGTCGAGCAGTCCCTCGGCCACCATGGTGGCGATCGGGTGGCCCACGGCCCGGTACTGGCAGGTCGGCGCCTTGTTCTGGAGCACGACCCGGGCCCGGGCCCGGTAGGCCCCGTGGCGGTAGGGACCGCCCGTCAGGTTGACGACCTGGTTCGCCTCGACGGCGCTGGTGCGGGGATAGACCGAGTAGGGGCCGATCCCGGTCAGGTCGTCCATGTCCAGGGCCAGGATGTCGCCCTCGGCCGAGAACGCCATCCGGGCCGTGACCCGGTGATCGCGGGCGTGGATGTCGCTGGTGAAGCTCTCCAGGCGGTCGGCCACGAACTTCACCGGCCGCCGGAGCATCAGGGCCAGGGCGCAGGTGGCCATCTCGTCGGGGTAGATGTGGACCTTGATGCCGAAGGAGCCGCCGACGTCGCGGCAGATCACCCGCACCGCCCCCTCGGGCAGGGCGAGGTGCTTGGCCAGGATGTCCTGCATCATGTGCGGGGCCTGGAACGAGTGGTGCACCGTGAGCAGCCCGTCGGCGGCGTTCCAGTCGGCCAGGATGGCGCGGGGCTCGAGGCAGACGCCCGTGTGCCGGCCGAACCCGAAGGTCTCCTCCACCACGAGGGCGGCGTCCCGGAACGCGCCCTCGACGTCGCCGACCTCGAGGCGGCGCTCGAAGGCGAGGTTGTCGCCGAGCTCCGGGTGGATCGGCGGGGTTCCGGGATCGAGCGCCGTCTCCATGTCGACGACGGCCGGCAGGGGCTCGAGGTCGGCCCGGATCGCCGCGAGGGCGTCCTCGGCCTCGGGCCGGCTGCGGGCGACCACGGCGCAGAACGGCTCGCCCACCCACGTCACCCGGTCGACCGCGAGGGCGTGCTGGGGGGCCGAGCGCAGGCCCTTGAAGTGGCCGAGCACGCCGACCCACGGCGCGCATACCCGCGCCAGCGCGGGCCCGTCCACCACCGCGAGGACGCCCGGCATGGCGCTCGCGGCGGCGGTGTGGAGGGCCGCGATCCGCGCGTGGGCCACGGGGCTCCTCAGGAAGGCGACGTGGGCGAGGCGCGGCACCGCGACGTCGTCCACGAAGGTGCCCCGGCCCTCGAGCAGGCGCCGGGCGTTCGGGCGCGGCACGGAGCGGCCGATGTAGCTGTTCGGCCGGTCGAGGAAGGTGAGTCCCCCGCTCATGCGCCGCCCCCTTCGCGGGCCGCGCGTCCCTCCGCCACGGCCGCGATCGCGTCCACGATGGCGTGGTAGCCGGTGCAGCGGCAGTAATTGCCGCCGATCGCCGCCCGGATCGCCTCGCGGCCGGGCGCGGCCTCCTCGGCCAGGAGCTCCGCGGCGGTCACCAGCATCCCGGGCGTGCAGTAGCCGCATTGCAGGGCGTTGCGGACGTGGAAGGCGTCCTGGAGGTCGGCCACGGCGCCGCGCTCCGTCAGGCCCTCGATCGTCTCGACCACGGTCCCGTTCGCCTGGACCGCCAGCATCAGGCAGGACCGGGTGGCGCGCCCGTCGACCAGGATGGTGCAGGCGCCGCAGACGCCGTGCTCGCAGCCGAGATGCACGCCCGTGAGGCCGAACTCCGCCCGCAGGAGGTCGCCGAGATGCGTGCGGGCCGCCGGCCGGCAGGCGACGCGCTCCCCGTTCAGCGTGAACGCGACGGCGTGCTCGCGCTCCATCACGGCGCCCCCTCCAGCATCCCGCCGGCGACCCGGCCGAGCAGCACGCGGGCGAGGTGGCGCCGGGTGCGGCCCTTCACGGCGACGTCGTCCGGGGGGTCGATGTCGGCGTCGAGGGCGGCTTGCGCGGCCCGGATCCCCGCGCCGGCCAGCGCCGCGGAGGCCCCGCGCGCGAGGACCGGCCGGTCGCCGACGCCGAAGAACACGAGGCGCACCGCGTCGAGGCCGCGCTCCCGGCGCCGGGCCGTGGCGGCGAGGCCCGCGAGGGCGTAGTCGCCGTGCCGGCGGGCGAGCTCCTGGAAGCCCCAGACCGCGCCGGGCTCCGGCAGCGGGAACTCGATCGCCACCAGGATCTCGGCCGGCGCGATGGCGGTGGCGTAGAGGCCGAGGAAGAAGGCGTCCGCCGGCACGCGGCGCTCGCCGCCCTGCCCGCGCAGGACCATCGTGGCCCCGAGGGCGAGGCAGCAGGCGGGCAGCTCGGCCGCCGGATCGCCGAGGGCCACCGAGCCCCCGAGGGTGCCGCGGTTGCGGATGGCCGGGTGGGCGATGTGCGGCACCGCCGCGGCGACCAGGGGCAGGTGATCCCGCACCAGGTCCGAGGCGCCGAGGTCCCGGTGGCGCGTCATCGCGCCGACCCGGACGACGCCGTCCCGCCGGGTGATGCCGGCGAGATCCGGAATGCGGTTGAGGTCGACGAGCAGCGCGGGCGCGGCGAGCCGCATGTTGAGCGCGGTGACGAGGCTCTGGCCGCCCGCGAGCGGCCGCGCCTCGTCCCCGTGCCGGGACAGCAGGGTCAGGGCCTCGTCGAGCGTCGACGGGCAGGCGTAGGCGACCTCGGGAGCCTTCAAGGCCCGTTTCCTTCCCGCGGGGGCCTCCGCCCGGATCGAGCGGACCAGAGGCTCCGGCTTGCCCGGACCGACCCGCCTGGGGCAGTCTGTCCGGAGCTTGTTGATCGTTTCTTCAATAAGAGCCGAAGGCCGCGATGCCGTCAACCGTCCGACAGCCGTCCGACCGAAAGTCGCAGGCCGGCGGCCCGCCCGCCGGCGCCGGCCCGCCGGGCGCGCGGCCGCGCCGGCTCGACGCCCGGGCGCGCGAGCGCCAGATCATCGAGGGCGCGATCGCGTTCTTCGCCGAGGTCGGGCTCGACGGGCACACCCGGGAGCTGGCGCGCCGGCTCGGCATCACCCAGCCGCTGCTCTACCGCTACTTCCCGAGCAAGCAGGACCTGATCGAGCGCATCTACGAGGAGCTCTACCTCCGGCGCTGGAAGCCCGAATGGGAGGCCGTCGTCGCGGACGCGTCGCTGCCGACGGGCGAGCGCTTCCGGCGCTTCGAGACGGACTACCAGCGCACCATCCACGACTACGCCTGGCTGCGGATCTTCGTCTCGGCGGGAATCAAGGGCTACGACCTGCCGCGCCGCTACCTCGGGATGGTGCGGGCCCGCATCTTCGCGCCGCTGCTGGCGGCGATGCGGGGCGAGCACGGACTGCCGGGGCCGGACGACCATCCCCTCGGCGAGGACGAGTTCGAGCTGCTCTTCGGCATCCACGGCGCGCTGGTCTATGTCGGCCTGCGGGGGCTCGTCTACGGCGTCGCGGTGCCGCCGGACGCCGACGGCCTGCGCGCCTCGCTCCTCGACGCCGCGCTGCCGGGCCTGCGCGAGACCCACTGCGCGCTGGTGCGGCGGGACATGGCCCGCGGGACCCCGCCCGCGCGCCTCGCCGGCCCGAGCCGGGCCGCCACGGAGGGCTCCTGACGCCGCCGGCCCCGCCCCGGCGGGTGTTTTCGCTCCGTGGCGCCTGCGGACCGCCGACCTGCACCCGGCCCGACCGCCCGCGCGCCGACCGGCGCGAAGCCGGCCTTCAGCGTGCGTCCGACTCTCAGCGCGAGGCCGACTTGGCGCTCGACATGTTGACCGCGGTGACCCGGCGGTTGGCGGACGAGAGCGGGTTGGCGGCGTCCTTCAGGTGGGTCCGCCCGTAGCCGACCGCCACGAGGTTCGCGTCCGCCACGCCGTAGTTCTGGACGATGTACTGCTTGACCGCCTGGGCGCGGCGCTCCGACAGCATCAGGTTGACCTGGTCCTTGCCCTTGGCGTCGGTGTGGCCGACGATCAGGAAGCTGCTGTCGCGCAGTTCGGGACGGGCGAGCGCGGCCCCCAGGCTCTTGACCATGGGCAGGGCCTTCGGGCCGATCTTCACCGAGTTGTACTCGAAGGGGATCTCGAGGCCGATGCTCGGCCGATCGGCGGAGGCGGCGGCGATCTTCTCGCGCTCGCTCGCCGAGAAGGCGGTGCGGTTGCGCAGCGTCTCCATGAAGGACTGGTCGCCCTCGCCGGAATTGCTGGTGGCGAACACCGAGATGGCGCGGGACGGGCCGAGGGGCATCAAGGCTCTGACGATCTCGGCCTCCGACTGCGCCCGGGCGCCGGTGGCGGATCCCAGCACGACGAGGCCGGCCAGGACGGCACCCCGGGCGGTGAAGCGCGACACGAATTCGGCAAATCCACTCATCTGATGCTCCTTTGGAAGATCTCTGGTGGTGGACGCTCCCTCATCGGCGCGTGGCCCACGTGTTCTCACTGGTAGACTTGGCTGTTCAAGCGCCTCTCCCGTGCAATCGAGAAGGAATTTTTATTGCTCGGTATGTTGCGACCGTATGGTTTCCAGTAACACGGGCCGTCCGGAAGCAATGTACCGTTGCGCACATGGGCGTCGGCGGACGCGGCTCCGGGGCGACGGCGTTCGACCGCGCGGGAGCGTGCCGCGGCGCGGTCCGCCGGGCCCGGGCCGCCGGGAGCTGGATCGGGGTCGAGGTGTCGCGCGGGCGAGCACCGCCCGCACGGGCGGCCGGCGGCTGCGCCTCGGTGGGCGAGCGTTCAGGGAGGCGCGGCGGCGAGCGGAGTCCGGGGAAGCCCGGCCTCGATCAGGCTCCGGGCGCACGGTCTAAGGAGACGTCACGCGCCGGCCAGGCGACGGGACATGCCGGGCCGGCGACTGCGCCGCAGCCCGGGGCCCGGCCCGCGCGTTGCCGCTCCCCGCGGGGCGGACAGACGCGCCAGGGCAGCCGTCGACGGGAGCGGCCGGACCGGCCTTGGCCGGCACGCGGGACGCTTTCGCACGAGGCGGGGCCAGGGACGCCGGTTCCGCGGCGTCGCCCCGCCCGGGTGTCAGGCCCGCTTCAGGCCGCGGACGGCGCGGAACGGCAGCATCAGCATGCTGCACACGCCGCTGACCGCGAGCACGGCCGCAACCGACACGAGGGCTCCCAGAATACCGATGAAACGCATGCCGTGCCCCTCAAACAACCCCGCACCTGCGGGGAGGGCACGCCGCGCTTCATTTGTGGCGACACTAAGGGCAGCAACGCGGGCGCGACGGGAGGACGCTCTCGGCTTCGGCCCTCCCGGGGACCCGAGGCCGGCGGGCGCGCCGGGCTCACTCGCCCGGTCCGGCCTTCTCGTCGTCCTTCTCGAGGCAGGTGGCGCAGGTGCCGATCCGGTAGAGGTCGCGCTGCTCCTCCTCGTCCTCCGGCGTGCAGCCGCAGCACTCGCAGGCGAGGACGTGCCAGGACGGCAGGCGGGTCCGCGGCGCCGCGCTCGCGCTCTTCGCGGTCAGGATGGCCAAGGCACCTCGTCCCCCCCTCGCACCTCGCCGGACACCGGCCCTGCGCGCACCGGGCGCGGTTCCCGCCATCGGCAGGATGACAGGCGTATGACACGGCCGCGTTCAGGGCAACGAGGATGGCGGCCGCTGGTTCGGCATCACGCGCGGTCCCGTCCGGCGAAGTGGCCCTGGAGCCAGTCGGGCGTCAGGATCAGGCCGCTCGCCGTCAGGATCCAGGGGTCGAGGTGCGGATCCTCGAGCGCCAGGGCGGCCGCCGAGAGCGCCGCCCGCAGGGTCGGGAACGCGACGGGTTCGACGGCCTTGGCGCAATCCGGTCCGGATGGCCAGATCGTCAGGTCCGCAGGCTCATCCAGATCGAGATGCAACATAACCACCCTGTCGGCGGAGGTTGACCCCGACCCCGGAAATCGAACGCGACGCAATTTGGATGCCGTCGCCGATGTTCGGGCGCTCGGCTGCGGCAAACCTTGCTGCATCGCGCGGCCCGCATCGGCCCCCGCCGCATCGATCGATTACAATCTCAGGCGAATTCTTCGAGAGAGCGAAGACGCAGGACTATCACCGCGGGCCGGCCGCGCCTCAATGCCGTTGCACCCGCGGCGACATCTTCCCGATCCCGGCACGGCCGGTCCCGGTCCCGCCGGAGGATCACCGGGCGCACGACCGCGAAACCGGCCAGCGGCTTTTTGTGGCCGGGAGCCGGGGGTCGGGCCTCGCGGGTCCGGCGCGACCGGTCGGGCTCGGCGCGCGCGTTGCAGATCCACAGTAGCTTGCTTCGTTGAACGCTTCCGGGCTAGCCTACGTCGACCGAGACGAGGAACGCCTGCTGGTGAACGCGGGGGTGTGCAGTGTCGGACGGACCGGACGGGCGCATCGACCGATCGAAGGTCCTGTGCACGCGAGCGCCCGGTGCGGACGTCGGCGTCCGCCCGCTCACGGGACGGCTGGTGCGCCGGATCGAGGCGATCCTCGGCGTCAGCCTCGCCCCGCCCCCCGCCGGCGAGGAGCCCCCGGCGCCGCCGGATGCCCGTCACCAGGCCGTCGAGCTGCTGCGGGCGTTCAGCCACATCAGGGACCCGCAGACGCGCGGGACGCTGCTGGCGATGGTCCAGGCGGCCGCGGCCCACGAGGACGAACCGCGCTAGAGCCCGGGCCGATCCGGGGGCGGCCCGCCGCCACGCTGGAACGGGCCCGGAGACGGGGCGTTGGTCCGGCGAGCGCACATGATCTTCATCACGACCCGAGGCCCGGCAAGGTCCTAACCCTCCGCCGGGCTTTCGGCCGTCCGGACCGAGCGGCCGCCCGTTCCGATCGCGGGGTCCGGAGCGGGTACGCCGGGTTAATCGGGGTCGGGACGCGATCTGCGGCCGCGTTTGACCTAGGTTGAGGACGCCGGTCCGAAACCGGAGCATCTGCGGCGGCGTCACTCCGGCCCGGTCCCGCACAGCGTCGGTACTTGGGTCGGCGTCACACGCGGGCCGGGCGCTCCTCCGATCATTGCTTGAGCCCGGCCCGCCTCGCCCCCCGCGCGGGCGGCCGCCCCTCGCGCAGGAGCCGGCTCTCCGCCGCGGCGGCTCACCCGGCGAGGGCCGCCGTGAACTCGCGGATGTTGTGGCGCATCATCTCGATGTAGGTCGGGGCCGGGCCGGACGGCTCCGACAGGGCGTCGGAGAACACCCGGCCGCCGGCCTTGGCGCCGCTCTCGCGGGCGATCTGGCGCATGAGGCGCGGATCCGCGACGTTCTCGAGGAAGACGGCCGGGATCTTGTCGCGGCGGATCTGGCGGACGATCCCGGCCACGTCCCGGGCCGTGGCCTCGCTGTCGCTCGACACGCCCTGCGGGGCGAGGAAGCGCAGGCCGTAGGCCCGGGCGAAGTAGCCGAAGGCGTCGTGCGTGGTGATGACCCGGCGTCGCGCCTCCGGGATGCCGGCGATCGCGGCCCGGACCTCCGCGTCGAGGCGGTCGAGCTCCGCCAGGTAGGCGGCGGCGTTGGCCTCGTAGGCGGGCCGGCCCTCGGGGTCGATCCCGATCAATCCGTCCCGGATCGTCGCGGCGTAGCGCTTCACGTTGGCGACGTTCTGCCAGGCATGCGGGTCGATGGCGTGGTCGCCGTGGCCGTGGGCCTGGTCCGGGGCCTCCTCGAGGGGCGTGATGCCGGCGGAGGCCACCACGAGGACGGCCCGGGTGCCCGAGGCCTTGATCAGGCGGTCGATCCAGCCCTCGAAGCCGAGGCCGTTGACGACGACGAGGCGCGCGGCCGCGAGCGTCTTCGCGTCGGCCGGCGCGGGCACGAAGCCGTGGGCGTCGCCGTTCGGCCCGACCAGGGTCGTCACCGCCACCCGCTCGCCCCCGACCTGGCGCACGAGGTCGCCGAGGATCGAGAAGGTCGCGACCACGCGGGCGGGCTCGGCCCGGGCGGGGCCCAGCCCGACCCCGAGCCCCAGCGCCAGCAGCGTCACCCAGGTTCTCGGCAGGCCCATCGCGGCTTCCTCGTCCGGACACGCCCGCGACCCTAGCGCCTCGGCGCCAGGATGCAACAATGTTACATCGCTGCCCGGCGGCACGCGGCGCCCGGTCGGCCTGCGGCCACGGTTAACCTACATCGAAGACAGGGGCGCTGAGGCGCGCCAGGGTCGTGCCGTCACGCCGGCCCTGCCACTCTCGGGGTCCGCTCGGCTGGTGTCACTGGCGGGCCGGGGGCCTCGTTCGATCACGTCCGTTCCTTCCCCGACGGCCTTCGGCCCGCCTCCCCGGCGCGCCCTCCCGGCGCGGCGGCGAGGCTTGGCCTCCGGACGCGGACGACCGCTCCTTCGACGCGAGGGGCGCGATCCCGCGGCCCGGGGACGGACCGCGCCTACTCCGCCGGCACCTGGCGCGGGCTCGCCCGCGACGGCGCCGGGGCCTCGACCCGCGCGGCGGCCCAGAGCAGCCCCGCGACCATGAGGTAGGCGGCCGCGAGCCCGGGCTTCACCGCGACGCCGACGGCCGGCCCGTGCATGAACCCGAAGAAGGTGAGGATCGCGCCGGCGCCGGCGAAGCCCGCGGCGCGGCGGAAATCCCGCTCGATGATGAACACCGCCACGGCGCCGAGGATCAGGCCGCCCAGGATCGCGCCCTCCCCCAGCACCTCCAGGCCGCCGTAGAGCACGCCCGCCTGCCCGAGCTTGTCGAGCCCGACCATCGCCGCGCTGGTGCCGGCGGCCCCGAGCGCCCCGTCGACGAGCGTCTTGCCCCAGGAGGCGAGGTGCGGCGCGAAGGCGAGGACGATGGCGGGCGCGTGGGCGTGCGGCGTCTCCTGGAAGGCCTGGGCGCCGATCAGCATGCCGATGTAGAGCAGGATCGGGGCGATCGCCACGACCGGCACCAGGCTCGAGAGCAGCGAGATCAGGTTGAGCCAGGCCAGGACCAGCACCACGGCGCCGGTGGCGAACGAGTAGCCGATGCGTCCCCCCATGGCCTTCCAGCCCGGATGGCCGATGTAGACGGCGTTGATGAAGGGGTTGCCCATCAGGCAGCCGATCAGGCTGACCACGCCGTCGGCGGTGAGCACGCGCGTGGTCGGGTAGGCGTCCCCCGCCACCTCGGCGCTCTCGACGTTGTCCATCGCCTCGACGAGGTCGTAGATGCCGAACGGGATCGCCGTGACCAGGATGATCCCCAGGAACGAGAAGCCCCCGAAGACGTGCCCGACGGCCGGCAGCGGGACCGAGAAGCCGATCCCCTGGAGGGCCGCGACGAAGCCCGGCCCGCTCACCCCGCCGGCCTCGACGCCCACGAGCTTGGCGCCCCAGGCCACCGCCATCCCGAACAGGATCGCGACGAGGCCCGCCGGCAGGCGGCCCGGGTAGCGCACGCCGCCGAACCAGGCGAGCAGGATGATGGCGAACGCCACCACGCCGATCACCGGCGTGGTGATGAGCTCCAGCGCCGGCCGCATCGCGATGAAGGTGACGGAGACGCCCGCGAGGGTGCCGAGGAGCGCCGCCCGCGGGGTGATGCGCCGCACGACGGGCGCCGCGAAGCCGCCGAGCATCAGGATGAAGCTCTGGATGAACACCCAGGCGAGGCCCGCCTCCCAGCCCTTCACCGGGTCGCCGGTGGCGAGCTTGATCGGCAGCATGATCACGAACACGACGATGAACATGTGCGGCACGCTGATCCCGGAGGGGAGCGCGCAGACGTCGTCGCGGCCGGTCGCCCGGGCGAGCCGGTACGCGAGCCAGCCGTAATAGGCCGTGGACAGGAACAGCATCAGGCCCACCGCCGGCAGGATGCGGCCGAACGTGACGGCGTCCGGCATCCCGAGGACGAAGCGCAGCAGACCCGTGAGGACCAGGAGGTTGACCAGGATGTTGGTGCCGAAGCCGAACAGGGCGTTCCAGTCCCCCGGCACGAACAGCCTGGGCCCGGCGCCCGCCCCTGCCGGCGCGAGGCCCGGCCCGTCCGCTCCCGTCGCGCGCATCGAAACCCCTCCCCCTGATCAGGCCCCGGCCCGCAGGGCCGCCACGGCGGCGGCGCTGCTCGCGACCCAGCCGAAGATGCCGCCCTGGGCCGTGATCATGGCGAGGCCGGCTTCGTGGAATTCCGGGATGTACGAGGCGCAGGCGTCGGCGAGCACGACGCAGCGGTAGCCGCGGTCGTTGGCCTCCCGCACCGTGGTGTGGACGCAGACCTCGGTGGTGACGCCGCAGACCATCAGGGTCGTGATGCCGCGGGCCGACAGGAGCGGGCCGAGCCCGGTGGCGTAGAACGCGCCCTTGCCGGGCTTGTCGATCACCGGCTCGCCGGGGCGCGGCGCGAGCGCCGGCACGATGGCGTGGCCGGGCTCGCCGCGGATCAGGATGCGGCCCATCGGGCCGGGCGCGCCGATGCGGGCCGTCGGCGCGCCGCGCTCCAGCTTCGCCGGCGGCGCGTCCGACAGGTCGGGCCTGTGCCCCTCGCGGGTGTGGATGACGAGGAGCCCGGCCGCCCGCGCGGCGTCGAGCACGGCGCGGCAGGGCGGCACCGCCGCGGCGAGGCGCGAGACGTCGTTGCCGAGCGTCTCGCCGAACCCGCCCGGCTCCAGGAAGTCGCGCTGCATGTCGATGATGATCAGCGCCGTCGCGGCGAGGTCGACGCTCAGGGAGGCGGGCTCGGCTTCGATCGGCACCGGCACGGGTCGCTCCTCGCGGCGGGGAGCGCGCCCATGCTCGTCCGGGCCCCGGCTCCAGCGATGAAGAGCCCCGAGCATGGCAGTTCCGAGTGCCGGGCGCGTGGCGAAAGAGCGGGCTCGACTGCACAATGTTGCCGCAAGACCTGACGGGGTTTTGAGCGGCCCGCCGGGCCGGCCCGGCGCCGGCCGCGGCGACCGGGATCCCCCGGCCGGATCGTGCGGCGCGCCCCGGCCGGGGTTGACGCTCCCGCCGGGAGCGGGTCACCATCGCGCCTCGGGTGCGGGCCGCCGCACGAGGCAGCCGCATGGCGCAGCGCGAACCACTCGCCCGGTCCGGGCCGCCCTTCATGAGCGCCGACGACGCGGCCTGCCGGGCCTGCCACGGGCAGATGCGGGCGCACTGGCAGGACCGGCCGCACGCGCGCCTGATGGTGGTCGCCTCGACGCCCGTGATCGAGGCCTTCGGCGGCGGCGTCGAGACGCGCTACCTCTGCCTCGATTGCGGCCACACCCTGATGCACTCGTCGGGGCGCTTCGGGCAGGGCTGGCACTGAGCCGGCGGGCGCGGCGCGGGGCCCCTTTTGCCCCGCCGGGATCGCGCCCGGCTCCCGGCCCGCGCAGGCCGGCCGCGCCGCGGCGAGCGTTGCCGCTCCGGGGAGCGCGTGCTAGCGCGACCGATCGCGGATCATGGGAACGGCCACATGGCGCGGCGCGCGCGCATCCGGGGTGACACGCTCCCCCTCCTGCTTCGGCTCTGGCGCGACTGGCTGCGCCCGCACGCCGCCACGCTCGCGGTGGTGCTGGTGCTGATCGCGGTGGTGGGGGGCGCCACCGGCTTCTACCCGGCCCTGATCAAGGGCGCCTTCGACGCCTTCGACGCCAAGGACGCCGCCGCACTGGCGTACGGGCCGGTCCTCGTCGTCGCGCTCACCTCCGTGCGGGGCTTCGCGCTCTTCGCCCAGACGGTGCTGACCAACCGGGTGGTGACGCGGATCGAGGCCGACATGCAGGCGGCGCTCTACGGCCACCTGATCGACGCCGACCTCGCCCAGCTCGGCCGCGAGAGCCCGGCGAGCCTGACCCAGCGCTTCACGACCGACTTCGCCTTCATCAAGGAGGCCCTCACCCGCATCTCGACCGTTCTCCTGCGCGACATCGCGATGCTCCTCGCCCTCGTCGCCGCGATGCTGTGGATGGACCCGTGGCTGACCCTGGTGGCGGCCGTGACGGTGCCGTTCATCGCCCAGCCGATCGCCCGGATCGGCAAGAAGCTGCGCCGGGTCTCGACCTCGACGCAGGAGCAGGTCGGCGCCACCGCGAGCCTGATCAGCGAGAGTCTCGCGGGCGCCCGGGTTGCCAAGACCTACGGGCTCGAGGGCTACCTCAAGGGCCGCACCGCCGCGGCCCTCGACGAGGTGCGCCGCCTCAAGATGAAGGCCGCCAACGCCCGCGGCCGTCTCGACCCGCTGCTGGAGGTGGGCGGCGGCTTCGCGGTGGCGGGCGTGCTCGCGTTCATCGGCCACCGCATCCTGTCGGGCGAGAAGACGGTCGGCGACTTCACCGGCTACGTCGCGGCCCTGCTCTTCGCCGCCCAGCCGGCGCGGGCGCTGGGCAACCTCAACGCCATCCTGCAGGAGGCCATGGCGGCCCTCGCCCGCACCCTCGCGCTCATGGACGAGGCCCCGCAGATCCGCGAGGCCCCGGGCGCCGGGGCGCTGCGGGTCGCGGGCGGCGAGGTCCGGTTCGAGGGCGTGCGCTTCCGCTACAGCGACGCCTCGCCGGCGCTCGAGGGCATCGACCTGACGGTGCCGGCCGGGCGCACGACCGCCCTCGTGGGCCGCTCAGGGTCGGGCAAGTCGACCCTGCTCTCCCTGGTGCCGCGCCTCTACGACGTCACGGAGGGCCGGGTCCTCGTCGACGGCCGGGACGTGCGCGACGTGACCCTCGCCTCCCTGCGCCGGGCGGTCGCGGTGGTGTCGCAGGACGTGGTCCTGTTCGACGACACGATCGCGCAGAACATCGCCTTCGGGCGCGAGGGCGCCACGCAGGCGGACATCGAGGCGGCGGCGCGCGCGGCCGCCGCGCACGGCTTCGTCACGGCCCGCCCCGAGGGCTACGGCTTCCGGGTCGGGCCCGGCGGCGGGCGGCTCTCGGGGGGCGAGCGCCAGCGCATCGCCCTCGCCCGCGCCTTCCTGCGCGACGCGCCGATCCTGCTCCTCGACGAGGCCACCTCGGCCCTCGACGCCGAGTCCGAGCAGCTCGTGCAGGCGGCCCTGACCCGGTTGATGCGGGGCCGCACCACCCTGGTGATCGCGCACCGCCTCTCGACCGTGCGCGACGCCGACCTGATCGTGACGCTCGAGGCCGGCCGCGTGGTCGAGACCGGCACCCACGCGGCGCTGATCGCCCGGGGCGGACCCTACGCCCGCCTGCACCGGATCCAGCTCAGCGACGACCGCGACGCGCAGGCCGCCGTGGCGGCCGCGCCCTGAAAGCCGCTCCCGGCGCCGTCCAGGCGGCGCCGGGCGCGGCGGCGCTTCCTCGCCTCAAGCCTGCGGGGCGGCTGGTTCGGGGTGACCTGCCGGGCAGTGGGCGCCGGCGGCGTGCCCGGCCCGGCGGACCGCGCGGAACCGGCCCGCGCCGCGGCCGGGTCACTCCCGGCGCAGCAGGCGGTCCACCACGACGTCGGACCAGAACCCGGCGCGGAAGTCGCGCCGCAGCGCGTCGGGGTCGTAGACGCGCTCGATCCAGTCGAGGAACCCGAGCCCCCGCGCCTCGCCCTCCGCGAGGTAGCGCTCGAAGAACGCGTCGAGGATGCCGGTCTTGGCGAAGCGGAAATGGCCGAAGCGCGGCGAGAGCTGCCGGGCCGCCTCGCGGACGGGCCGTCCCTCGTGCAGGATCAGGTAGAGGGCCGCCGCGAACCCCGCCCGGTCGGCGCCCGACTTGCAGTGCAGCACCGCCGGGTAGGCGATCCCGGCGAAGAAGTCGCGGGCGGCGAGCAGGGTCGCGCGGTCCGGCGCCTCGCGGGAGCGCACCACGAACTCGACGAGGGCGAGCCCCTCCCGCTCGCAGGCCTCGCGCTGGAGCTGCCACGAGCCGTGCTCGCGCCCGCCCCGCAGGGAGATCACGGTGCGCACGCCCCGGCGCCGGAACCAGGCCAGGTCGTGCGGCGCCGGCTGGGCCGAGCGCCACAGCCCGCCCCGCCCGACCTGGTGCCGGTTGAGGTAGGCGAGCCGGAAGACGCCGTGATCGACGAGCAGCATGTTGGCCCAGGCGCGGACCCGGCCGCCGGGGCCGACGATCGGCTTCTCCCAGCGGGCGATGCGGGCCATGCGCCGGGCGTAGCGGGTCTCGGGCGGAAGGAAGCGGTTGAGCACGCGGTCTGGCCAGGAACGGAGCCTCGGCGGCGGCGCCGAGACGATCGGACCGGCCGCGGCGGGACCCCGCCGCTCTACCAGCCGCGTGGCGCCTCCGCAACGACGGGGCGGGATGTGAGCCGGCGCACAAGCCTGGCATTGCGCTTGCTGGGTCATCTCCCGCATCCTCAGGGGATGATCCGTCGGTGAAGGTTCGGGGGGTGGCCGTGAGCACACAGGTCGTCAGCATCCGCAGGGCCCGCGAGCAGGATGCCGGGACGCTGTCGGAGGTCTTCGACGCCGCCTGGCGCGAGGCCTACCAGGGCATCATCCCGGGCGTCGCCCTCGACCGGATGCTGGCCCGGCGCGGGCCGCGCTGGTGGCGCTCGACGGTGGGGCGCAACCGGCCCCTCGTGGTGCTCGAGGTGGGCGAGGCCGTGGTCGGCTACGTCTCCTACGGCCGCTGCCGCGACCGGGCCCTGAGGGCCGACGGCGAGATCGACGAGATCTACCTCGCGCCGACCTACCAGGGCCTTGGCTACGGGACGCGCCTGTTCAGGGCCGTGCGCAACGACTTCGCCGACCGCGACGTCAACCGGGTGGCGGTGTGGTCGCTCGCCGAGAACGGCCGGGCCCGGGACTTCTACGAGCGCCTGGGGGGCCGCGCCATCGCCGAGGCGACGGACCGGATCGCCGGCGCCAACCTCGCCAAGGTCGCCTACCTGTTCGGCTGACCGCGGGGCCCCGGGCGCCTTGGCCCGCGGGGGCCGCCATCGTGGCATTGCCGTGCTTGTGCCGGCGCCCGCGGAACTCTATGGACGCCGCCAAGCAGGGGCGCTGCGCCCTTGAGCGGAGTCTCGTATCATGCGCCTCGACGCCATCTCCATCGGCAAGAACCCGCCCGACGACGTCAACGTCGTCATCGAGGTCCCGGTCGGCGGCGAGCCGATCAAGTACGAGATGGACAAGGAAGCCGGCACGCTGATCGTCGACCGCTTCCTCTACACGGCGATGCACTACCCGGGGAACTACGGCTTCATTCCCCACACCCTGTCGGGCGACGGCGACCCGTGCGACGTGCTGATCGCCAACACCCGCGCCATCGTGCCGGGCGCGGTCATGAGCGTGCGCCCGGTCGGCGTGCTGATCATGGAGGACAACGCCGGCGAGGACGAGAAGATCGTCGCGGTGCCGTCCCGCAACCTGACCAAGCGCTACGACCGGATCGAGAACTACACCGACCTGCCCGACATCACGATCCACCAGATCCAGCACTTCTTCGAGCACTACAAGGATCTCGAGCCCGGCAAGTGGGTGAAGATCGTGCGCTGGGGCGACAAGACCGAAGCCCACCGCCTGATCCTCGAGGGGATCGAGCGCGCCAACAAGGCGTGAGCGGCAGGCCGGGCGAGGCGGCCGGACGCGCACGGCCCGCCCTGCCCGGGCCGTCGTTCACCCGGCGCGCCGCACGTCCGGCCCGGCGGGCCTGCCCGCGGGGCGGGCCTTCGGCGCCGCCTCGTTGTAGGGCGCGTTGTAGCAGCGCCGGACCGAGGCCCAGTAGGCCTCGCGCTCCGTGGCCGGGAGGCGGCTCAGGGCCGCGTTGAGGGCTGCCTCGCCGGCGGCCGCCAGGCCGCGCAGCGGGTCGGGTGTCGCGTCGTGGGGGGTCGTCATGCCCGATCGGGTCCGAGCCTCTTGGGATCGCCCGCACCATGCCACAGCCGAGGTTGCGCTGCACGCGTTTCAATGACCCCGCGGGCGGGGCTTGGGGATTGCGGGCCCCGCCCGGCGGGGGGTGGGAACAGTGGGCCCTGCCCGGCGGGGCTCGGGGATCGCGCGCGCCCCGCGGGCGGCCTCAGGACGACGCCTTGCCCCGCGGCTTGCCGGGCACCACCATCACCCGGTCCTTCCACTCCAGGATCTTCTGGACCTTGGAGCCGAGGGTGAGGAGTTGCACCAGCCGCTCGGTCTCGAGGCGCTGCACGTCCGAGTACCAGCCGGAGAAGAGCTCGAACAGGTCGTGCATCTCCCGCAGGCGGTCTTGCGCGTGCCGCTCCTCCTCGGTCCGGGGCTCCTGCATCAGGATCTCGCGCAGCATGGTCAGGGTCGGGTCGACCTCGCGCTTCTTGCGCTCCTCCACCA
This sequence comes from Methylobacterium crusticola, assembly GCF_003574465.1. Taxonomy (GTDB): domain Bacteria; phylum Pseudomonadota; class Alphaproteobacteria; order Rhizobiales; family Beijerinckiaceae; genus Methylobacterium; species Methylobacterium crusticola. The sequence continues at coordinate 69,509 of NZ_QOWC01000005.1, read as the reverse complement.
GGGTGCGGACGATCTGCCAGATGTCGTCGGGCGTCGAGAAGTAGTCGCGCCGGTCCCCCGGCACGTGCTGGAGGCGCACGAGGTTCCAGGCCTGGAGCTCCTTCAGACCCATGCTGACGTTCGAGCGCGACAGCCCGAGCCGCTCCACGATCTCGTCGGCGTTCAGCGCCCGGTCGGAGACGAACAGCAGGGCGTAGATCTGCCCGACCGTGCGGTTGATGCCCCAGCGCGAGCCCATCTCCCCGAAGTGGAGCACGAAGGTCTGGACGAGGGGTGGAAGCTGCACGTGTTGAGGTCCTCGTCGTCAGCCGGCCCGGAGCCAGGCGCGCAGCAGCAGGGAGACGACGCCGAGCCCCAGCACGCTGCCGCCGTACAGGGCCGCGAACCAGGCGAGCCGCCGCCACAGGGGTTCCCGCCCGGCGGGAGGTGCGGCCATCAGTGGTAGCCCGCCGCGTCGACCTTCCCGCGGAACACCCAGTAGGAGTACGCGGTGTAGGCCAGGATGATCGGGATCAGGAATGCGGCCCCGACCAGCATGAAGATCTGGCTCGAGCGCGGCGAGGCCGCCTCCCAGATCGTCACCCGCCCGGGCACGATGTCCGGGAAGATGCTGATGCCGAGCCCCACGAACGAGAGCAGGAACAGCCCGAGGGCGATGAGGAACGGCGCCCGCTCGGCCCCGCCCCGGAGCAGGCGGAAGAACCCGAAGGTCGCGAGCGCCACCAGGATCGGCACCTGCGCGGTCAGCAGCACGCCCGGCATGGCGAACCAGCGCTGCCAGTACTTGCCCTCGAGGAACGGCGTCGCCGCGCTCACCGCCGCGATCGCCAGGACGGTGGCGCCGCCGAGCCAGAGGGCCAGCGTGCGGGCGCGCGCGTGCAGCGGGCCCTCCGTGCGCATGACGAGCCAGGTGGCGCCGAGCAGCGCGTAGCCGCAGACGAGGCCGACGCCCACGAGGAGGCTGAAGGGCGAGAGCCAGTCCCACCAGCCCCCCGCGTAGGCCCGGCCCTCGACCCGGATGCCCTGGAGCAGCGCCCCGAGGGCGATGCCCTGCGCCAGGGCCGCGACCAGCGAGCCGCCCGTGAAGGCGACGTCCCACAGGGCCCGGTGGCGGGGATCGCGCCAGCGGAACTCGAAGGCGACGCCGCGGAAGATCAGGCCGAGGAGCATGGCGATGATCGGCGCGTACAGGGCCGGCAGGATGATCGCGTAGGCGAGCGGGAAGGCGGCGAACAGCCCTCCCCCGCCGAGCACCAGCCAGGTCTCGTTGCCGTCCCAGACCGGCGCCACGGAGTTCATGGCGGTGTCGCGCTCCTCCCCCGGCCGGAAGGCCGGGAACAGGATGCCGATGCCGAGGTCGAAGCCGTCCATCACGATGTAGGCGAAGACCGCGAAGGCGATCACGAAGGCCCACACCACGGTGAGGTCGAGGGTCTCGATCATGCTGTCCTCACTCGGCCGGCTGCATGGCGCGACCCGGATCGACCGCGGGCGCCGGGGTGATGCCGGCGGTGCGGATCGGCCGGCCGGATTCGACGCCGTGCTCGCCGATATGCGGGGGCTTGCTCATCAGGCGCAGGATGTAGAGCACCCCCATGGCGAACACCGCGAAGTAGATCACCACGAACGCCACCAGCGAGGAGGCGACGGCCGGGGCCGAGAGCGGCGAGGCCGACTCGGCCGTCCGCAGCAGGCCGTAGACCGTGAAGGGCTGGCGGCCGACCTCGGTGGTGATCCATCCCGCCAGCACCGCCACGAAGCCGGCCGGGCCCATCGCCAGGGCGAAGCGGTGGAGGGCCGGCCACTCGTAGAGCCGTCCCTTCAGGCGGGCCCACAGGCTCACCAGCCCGAGGAGCAGGATGGTGAAGCCGAGCCCGACCATCACCCGGAACGACCAGAACACCACCGGCACCGGCGGCCAGTTCGCCCGCGGCACGGTGTCGAGGCCCTTCATGGGCTCGTTCAGGCCGTGCTTGAGGATCAGCGAGGACAGTTTCGGGATCTCGACGGCGTACCGGACGGTGCCGGCGGCCTCGTCGGGCCAGCCGAACAGGACGAGGGGCGCGCCGTCCGGGTGGCTCGCGAAGTGGCCCTCCATGGCCATCACCTTGGCCGGCTGGTGCTCCAGGGTGTTGAGCCCGTGGGCGTCGCCGGCGAGGATCTGGACCGGCGCCACCAGGGCGGCCATCCACATCGCCATCGAGAACATCGTGCGGGCGCCCTCGGTCGCGCCGCCGACCGCGCGCCGGCGGTCGCGCAGCAGGTGCCAGGCCCCGACGGCGCCCACCACCAGGGCCGTCGTCAGGTAGGCGGCCAGCACCATGTGGACGAGGCGGTAGGGGAAGGACGGGTTGAACACGATCGCCCACCAGTCCTCCGGCACGAACTGGCCCTGCGCGTTGGTGCCGTAGCCCTGGGGCGTGTGCATCCAGGAATTCACCGACAGGATCCAGAAGGCCGAGAAGAAGGTCCCGGCCGCGACGGCGAGCGTCGCCAGGAAGTGCAGGCGCGGCCCGACCTTGCGCATCCCGAACAGCATCACGCCGAGGAAGCCGGCCTCGAGGAAGAACGCCGAGAGCACCTCGTAGGCCATCATCGGCCCGAGCACCGGGCCGGCCTTGTCGGAGAACACCGACCAGTTGGTGCCGAACTGGTACGACATCACGAGGCCGGAGACGACGCCCATCGCGAAGGCGACGGCGAAGATCTTGATCCAGTACTTGAACAGGTCGAGGTAGACCGCCCGGCCCGTGGCGAGCCAGAGGCCCTCGAGCACCGCGAGGTAGCTCGCCAGCCCGATCGAGAAGGCCGGGAAGATGATGTGGAACGCCACCGTGAAACCGAACTGGATTCGGGCAAGAAGCAGCGCGTCGAGGTTTGACAGCATGGCCGCCCTCTGTGGGACCTGATCGCCGGGCAGTTTCGTCTTTTCAGGAATTCCTGAAAAGACGAAACTGCCGCGGCGGATCGACGCCGAGGCCGCGCGCGGCCCGGCGGCGCCCGGGCCCGCGGCGTCAGCCCGCCCGCGACAGGACCGGCGCCGGGTCGTTCCCCGCCCGCGCCGCCGCGAGCAGTTCCTCGGTGCGCGCCGCCCAGGCCGCCATCGCCCTGGCCTTCACCGGCCCGAAGCCGCGGATCTCCTGGGGGGCGGCGAGGAGCGCGCGCAGGAGGCCGGGATCGGCCGTCCCGAGGAGCCCCAGGGCGGCGTCGATCTGGCCCTCGTAGCGGTCGAGCAGGGCCCGCTCCGCCCGCCGCTCCGCGCTCAGCCGCAGGGGATCGAGGGCGGTGCCGCGCAGCCCCCGCAGGGCCGCGAGGCCGCGCAGGACCGGGAGCAGCCAGGGCCCGAACGCCCGCTTGCGCGGCTCGCTCTCGCCCGGGCGGGTCCGGGCGAGCAGCGGGGGCGCGAGGTGGAAGGTCGGGCGGACCGCGCCCTCGAACTCGCGGGCGAGGCGGGCGTGGAAGGCCGGGTCGGCGTGGAGCCGGGCGACCTCGTACTCGTCCTTGACCGCCATCAGCTTGAACAGGCTGCGGGCCACGGCCTCGGCCAGGACCGCGGTGCCGTGGGCGGCCCGTTCGGCCCGGCGCACGGCCTCGACCCGCACCCGGTAGCGCTGCGCGTAGCGCGCGTCCTGGTAGGCGGTGAGGAACTCGGCCCGGCGGGCGACGAGGGCCTCGAGGGTCTCGGCCGGGGCGGGGCGCTCCGGCGCCGCGAGGTGGCTCTCGACGAAGCCCGGATCGGCCGCGAGCAGCCGGCCCCAGGCGAGCGCCAGCCGGTTGGCCTCGACCGCGACGCCGTTGAGGCGCAGAGCCTGCTCCAGGGCGGCGAGGGAGACCGGCACGAGGCCGCACTGCCAGGCGTAGCCGAGGAGCAGCACGTTGGCGCCCTGCGCGTCGCCGAGGAGCCGCTCGGCCGAGGCCTGGGCGTCGAGGCAGCGCAGGGCGTCCGGGCCGACGCGGCGGGCGAGGAGGCCCGCGAGCATCCGGGTGTCGACCCGCGCGCCGGGGTCGCGCAGGGTCGCGCCGGTCGGGATCTCGTGGGTGTTGGCGACGATCCGGGTGCGGGCGGGATCGATCACCGCGCCGGCATCGCGGCTCGCCGCCACGACGAGGTCGCAGGCCAGGACCGCGTCGGCCCGGCCGCGGTCGATCCGGACCTGGTGCAGGGCCTCCGGCTCGGCGGCGAGGCGCACGAAGGACAGGACCTGCCCGCCCTTCTGGGCAAAGCCCATGAAGTCGAGGACGCTGGCGCCCCGTCCCTCGAGGTGGGCCGCCATGGTGACGAGGGCGCCGACCGTGACGATCCCGGTGCCGCCGACCCCCGCCACGAGGATCTCGTAGGGCTCCGGCCCGAGGCGGGCCTCCGGCTGCGCCAGCCCGCCGGCCCGCGCCAGGACCTCGGCCGGGGCGAGGTCGACGCCGGGGCGGCGGCGCGGCGCGGCGCCCTCCAGGGTGACGAAGGACGGGCAGAAGCCCTTGAGGCAGGAGAGATCGACGTTGCAGGAGGACTGGTCGACGGTGCGCTTGCGGCCGAACTCGGTCTCGAGCGGCACGACCGAGAGGCAGTTCGACTTCGCCTGGCAGTCGCCGCAGCCCTCGCAGACGAGGTCGTTGATCACCACGCGCCGCGTCGGCGCCGGCGCGCGGCCGCGCTTGCGGCGCCGGCGCGCCTCCGTGGCGCAGGTCTGGTCGTAGATCAGCACCGTGACGCCCGGGATCTCGCGCAGCTCGCGCTGGACCGCGTCGAGGTCGTCGCGGTGGTGCAGGGTCACGCCGGGGGCGAGCGGGTCGCGGCGCGCCGCCGCCGCGACCCGCGCGGGATCCTCCGACACCACGACGACGCGGCGCACCCCCTCGCCGGCGACGAGCCGGGTGATCTGCGGCACGCTCAGGGCGCCGTCGACGGGCTGCCCCCCGGTCATCGCCACGGCGTCGTTGTAGAGGATCTTGTAGGTGATGCTGGCGCCGCTCGCGACCGCCTGCCGGATCGCCACGTGGCCGGAATGGAAGTAGGTGCCGTCGCCGAGGTTCTGGAACACGTGGGCCTGCCGGGTGAACGGCGCCTGGCCGGTCCAGTCGACGCCCTCCCCGCCCATCGGCACGATGCCGGTGGTGTCGCGCTCCATCCAGTTCGCCATGAAGTGGCAGCCGATGCCGGCGCGCGCCTGCGACCCCTCCGGCACCCGGGTCGAGGTGTTGTGCGGGCAGCCCGAGCAGAAGTAGGGCGTGCGCACGGGCAGGCCGGGGGCCGGCGGCCCGGGCGGCGCCGGGGCGGCCGGCTCGGTCGCCGCGAGCCCGAGGCGCCGCAGGCGCGCGGCGAGCAGCCCGGCGAGGCGCGAGGGGCGCAGTTCGTCCACCTCGGGCACCAGCGGGGCACCGGTCTCGTCGCGCTTGCCGACGATCGTCGGCCGGCGCCCGGCCGGGAGGTTGTAGAGCGCGTCCTTGAGCTGGCGCTCGACGAGGCCGGCCTTCTCCTCGACGACCAGCACCGTCTCGACGCCGGCCGCGAGCGCCGACAGGCCCGCGACGTCGAGGGGGTAGACGAGGCCGACCTTCAGGACCGCGACCCCGGCGGCCGCGAGGGCCGGCGCGTCGTAGCCGAGGCGCCGCAGGGCCTCCATGGCGTCGCCGTGGGCCTTGCCCACCGTGACGAGGAGGAGCCGGGGCCGCTCGGGCGCCACCACCAGCCGGTCGAGGGGGTTCGCCCGCGCGAAGGCCCGCACCGCCTCGAGCTTCGCCATGGCCCGCGCCTCGAGGTCCATGCCCGGCAGGTCGGGCCAGCGGATGTGCAGGCCGCCGGGCGGCGGCGCGAGGTCCGGCGCCGCGAAGACCGGCGGCGGCGCGAGCGCGACGGAGGCCGCGCCCTCCACCACCTCCGAGATCGCCTTGAAGCCGACCCAGGCGCCGGAGGCCCGGGAGGCGGCGAAGCCCCAGAGCCCGAAGGCGACGTACTCGGCGATGCTCGCCGGATGGATCACCGGCAGGTGCCAGGCCATCAGGGCGAGGTCGCTCTGGTGGGACATCGACGACGAGACGCAGCCGTGATCGTCGCCGGCCACCACCAGCACGCCGCCCTTCGGGCTCGCCCCGTAGGCGTTGCCGTGCCGGATCGCGTCGCCGGAGCGGTCGACGCCCGGTCCCTTGCCGTACCAGAGGCCGAACACGCCCTCCACGGTGGCGTTCGGGTCGATCCCGACCCGCTGCGTGCCGAGGAGCGCCGTCGCCGCGAGATCCTCGTTGATCGCGGGCTGGAAGCGGATGCCGGCGGCCTCGAGCCGCGTGCGGGCGCGCCACATCTCCTGGTCGACGGCGCCGAGGGGCGAGCCGCGATAGCCCGTGACGAAGCCCGCGGTGGCGTGCCCGTCGCGGCGGTCGAGGGCCGCCTGCTCCAGCACCAGCCGCACCAGCGCCTGCGTGCCCGTCAGGTAGACCCGGCCGGCCTCCCGCGCGAAGCGGTCGTCGAGGCGGTAGGCGACGTCGATCTCGGGCATCGGGCAGGTCCTCTCCTGGCCGTCAGGCTATGCCCGGCCGCGGGGCAAAACCTGCCTCTTTGCTTCCCGGAACCGCGGGAGCGCGGTATGGATCGCCCTCGACGCGGCCGGACCGGGACGGAATCATGCCTCAAGGCGGGGAGACGCTGGACCGCTTCGAGCGGGCGATCCTCGACGCGCTCCAGGACGACGCCCGCCTGTCGGTCCAGGACCTGTCGCAGCGCATCGGCCTCTCGACCTCGCCGACCTGGCGCCGGCTGAAGGCGCTGGAGGAACGGGGCGTCATCCGGGGCTACGTCGCGCTCGCCGATCCGGCGGCACTCGGCTTCGGCCAGTGCGTCTTCGCCCACGTCACGCTGATCAAGCACGACCGGGACGGCGTCGCCGATTTCGAGCGCTCGATCAGCCGCCGGCCGGAGGTGCTCGAATGCTTCTCGACCACCGGGCAGGCGGATTACCTGCTGCGCGTCGTGGTCCGCGACGCGCAGCACTACGAGCGCTTCCTCCAGGAGGCGGTGTTCTCGTGCCCGGCGGTGCAGCAGATCCACTCGAACTTCGCCCTGCGGGAGGTGAAGTTCAGCGTCAAGGTCCCGGCCCTGCCCTGAGGGCCTGGCCCTGCCCTGAGGGCCTGCCCCCCTCGCCGGGCCGCGGCGCGGGCCCGGGCCGCGGCCGTCCTTTCCGGGCGGGCTTCCCGGGTGTAGCCTCCCGGGATGTCGGACGCCTTCGATCTCGACCGCTTCGTGCAGGCCCAGGATCCCGTCCTGGCGCAGGTCCGCCAGGAGCTGGGCGAGGGCCGCAAGCGCAGCCACTGGATGTGGTTCGTCTTCCCGCAGCTGAGGGGCCTCGGCCACAGCGCCATGGCGCAGCGCTACGCCATCGCGTCCCTGGCCGAGGCGCAGGCCTACCTGGCGCACCCCGTGCTCGGGCCCCGCCTCGCCGAGCTGACGCGGCTCGTCACCGAGAGCGCGGCGCGGTCCGCCCACGCCCTCTTCGGCAGCCCGGACGACCTGAAATTCCACTCCTCGATGACGCTGTTCGCGGCCGCCCATCCCGGCGGCTCCGGGTTCCGGGACGCCCTCGACCGCTACTACGGCGGCGTCCCGGACGAGGCGACGATGCGGCGCCTGGCGGCGGACTGACGGCCCGGCTCCGCGCGCCTGCTCACGCCCCTCCCGGTCGGCGCGGTCGCGACGGCGCCGGGCCCGCTCCCCGGGCGACGGCCCGGGGGTTCCTGCCCGCTCAGCCCTTGCGGCCGCGGTTCTTGCGCTGCTGGCCGAGGCCGATGCTCTTGGCGAGTTCGCTGCGTTGCGCCGCGTAGTTCGCCGCCACCATCGGGTAGTCGTGCGGCAGGCCCCATTTCTGGCGGTACTGCTCGGGGGTGAGCCCGCGGGTGGTGAGGTGGCGCTTGAGCGACTTGTAGGGCTTGCCGTCCTCGAGGCTGATGATGTGGTCCGGCGTGACCGTCTTGCGGATCGGGACCGGCGGCGTGAGCTTCTCGGGCTCGGGAGGGGGCGGGTTGTTGAGGTTCTGGAGGGCGGCGTGAACCGATCCCAGGAGGCCCGCGAGCTCGCCCACCGGCACGGAGTTCTTCGACACGTAGGCCGACACGATGTCGGCCGTCAGCGCGACGAGGGTGCCTGTGTCCTGATCCTGACTTTCCACGTCTGACATCATATCATTTCCGATTGGCGAGTGTTGCTGACGCGGGAGCCGGCTCCGTGACCATCGTTCTGGGCCGCCTCTCGATCTTCTTCTTGGCGCGACCGCCCGAACTGGTGGCGGGCCACCGCGCGATACCCAGTCTTGTTGACGGGTTAATGCCTGCTCTGCAAGCTCGCCTCAGCAGCAACCGTGATCGTAATACGTAGTTTCTGTGGATTTCATCGACTGCGTAACGTGTTGTATACACCTAGGGTTGCAGTCATTCTGAAAACAACGCCCAAAATTGCATAAACATATCCGTAAATTTACAGGTATTGCTTCCTACACTTAGGAAAACCTGCCCGGTCGATGTGCGCGATCGAAGCGGCGGCCTGACGCTGTGCCGCGCGGCCCCCGGCTCCCGGGTTCGATTGCGCGGCGCCCGGGCGGGGCCGCGCCTGGTCTCTGGAGCGGCGCCGGCGTCAGTCGACCGGAAGGGCGCCGCTCGGCAGGCGATCGTCGGTCCGCGCGGGCACGCGGGACTGGATCTCGACGAAGACCCGCGTGACCTTGGGGCTGGCCTCGCGCATCCTGGCGTCCAACCTGTCCACCAGCTTCTCGATCTCTCCGGCGCGCATCGCGTCGTCGAGGTCGAGACTGATGTTGACGAGCACGTCCTTGGGTCCGAGGTGCTGGGTCAGGACCTCGTTGACGTGGCGCACCGCGGGCTCGGTGCGCACGATGTCCCGGATCGCCGCGACGAGGTCCGGCTCCGCCGCCTCGCCGATGAGGAGGCCGTGGGTCTCGATCATCAGGAACGCCGCCATCCCGATCAGGATCAACCCGATGACGATCGAGGCCCAGCCGTCGAGGGAGGGCCGGTCCAGCACCTCCGCCAGGACGACGCCCGCGACCGCCACCACGAGCCCGAGCAGGGCCGCCACGTCCTCGACCAGCACGGTGAACAGGGCCGGATCCTTGCTGCGCCGGATCGCGGTGATCGGCGGCAGCGGCCCTTTCTCGCCCCAGAACGCCCGCAGGGCCACGGCGCAGGAATAGCCCTCGGCCGCGACCGAGAAGCCCAGGATGGCGAGGTTGATCCAGAAGCCCGGGATCGTGCGCCCGAGGATCACCGCGTCGACGGCGCGCTCGGGATGCCCGATCTTGTGCCAGCCCTCGTAGATCGCGAAGGCGCCGCCGCCGAGGAAGATCAGCAGCGCCACCAGGAAGGCGTAGAAGTAGACCTCGCGGCCGTAACCGAAGGGATGGCGGGCATCGGCCGGCTTCCTCGCCTTCTTCAGGCCCACGAGGAGCAGGAGCTGGTTGGCGGTGTCGACCACCGAGTGCACGCCCTCGGCCAGCATGGCGCTGCTGCCCGTGAGGGCGCTGCCGGCGAACTTGGCCACCGCGATGGCGAGGTTGGCGCCCGCGGCAGTGTAGATGGCGCCGTTGCTCTCGTGGGCCATGGGGCCGCTCCCTCGGTGGCGATGCGCAGGCAGGCCGGCGCGGCCGGCGGCATCCCGGGCCGGCGAGCGTGGCCGTGCCGGCGCCGCGGGCTAACGCGGGAAGCCGCGGGCGGGTTCACGGCCGCGGGCCCGGAGGGTCCGGTGGGGTTCGGCGCCGCCCCGGGAGGGCCCCGCCCTCAGGGGCCCCCGCCGTCACGGCGACACGCGCCTCGAGGGCCGCCGCGAGCCCGGCTTTGCGCACGACCTCGATCGGGCGGTCGGCGGCGGCGGCGATCAGCGTGACCTGCCCGACCTCGCGGGCGTTCTCGATCACCGGCGCGCTGAGGCGCCGGAACCTTGACGATTCCCCGCCGGGACGAAGTGACCCCCGCGCCGTCCGGTGGCGCTCCGGCCCGCCCGGGCGCAGGTCTGCCCGGGCCCGCGAAAACTGTGCGCCGTCGGGGGCCGGCCCGCGTCTTTGGCTTTGAAACTCGGCGCCGGCGGCGCTAGAGCACAACCGGCAGCACGTGTTCCCGCTTCGGATGCGGCTGCCCGGCACGGCGGGCAGATCTCGACGGGGCTGCTCCCCCGCCGCCGACCCGATCCTCCTAGCGCCCCACCGGGCGCCGTCGCCCACACAGGACAGACGAGACGAGCACGATGGCCGGTTTCAAGGACCAGCACTTCAACGAGCGGCGGGGCGCCTCCGTGGACGCGAAGAAGGCGATGCTGGAGCGCTTCCGCACCCGGCCGGCACCCGACGACCCTACCGTCCAGGCCCGGCTGGCGGAGCGCCAGAAGGTCGCCGAAGCCCGCGCGGCGCGCACCGCCGAGCGCGACGCCGCGCGCCAGGCCGAGACGGTCCGCCGCGAGGCCGAGGCGGCCGAGGCCCGGGCCCGCGCCGAGCGCGAGCAGGCCGAGGTGGCCGAGCGCGAGGCCAGCATGGAGGCCGAGCGCAAGGCCGCCCGCGACGCGCGCTACGCCGCCCGCAAGGCCCGGCGCAAGTAGCGCCGCCGGGCCGCGGCTCCGGCGCCGTCGCGCGACGCCGCGGCGGTGCCCCGGCGCACCGCCCGATGCCGCGGATTGTCCCTGATGATGCAACGATTCTGGCAACAGCTCAGTTTATAGCCCAGCTGTCTTCTCCAGAGCGCGCCGGCGGCGGATCGACCGCACCGCGGCAGCACATCGTAGGGTATGCGTGATGACCGTGGTGCTTCTTCTCGCCGGCATCAATCTCTTGATCGCCTCGGTCTTCTCGCTCGCGGCGATCGCCAGCGACTGACGCGCTCCGGCCGGCACGGCGCTGCGCGCCGGCGCGGCCGCCCGTCGACGATCCGTCCCGCCGCGTGACGAAGCCACGCCGGTTGCCGGCGCGCCGGACGATGCCCTCGGACCGCCCGAGCGACGTGAGCCGGCCCGGGCGGGTCCGCACCCCAGGCCTGCGATCACTCCCCCTTGCGCGGGCGGCCGCGGCGGGCGGGCGCCTTCGCGGGCGGCTCGGCCGCCACGGCATCCTGGGCCGCGAGTTTGGCGGCGGCGCGGTCGCGCCGGATCTGGCCGAGGCCGAGGCTCTTGGCGAGTTCGCTGCGTTGCGCCGCGTAGTTCGCCGCCACCATCGGGTAGTCGTGCGGCAGGCCCCACTTCTGGCGGTACTGCTCGGGGGTCAGCCCCCGGGTGGTGAGGTGGCGCTTGAGCGACTTGTAGGGCTTGCCGTCCTCGAGGCTGATGATGTGGTCCGGCGTGACCGTCTTGCGGATCGGGACCGGCGGCGTGAGCTTGTCCGGCTCCGGCGCCGGCGGCGAGGCGACCCGTTCCAGCGACGCGTGGACGGAGGCGATGAGGCCCGCGAGCTCGCCCACCGGCAGGGAGTTCTTCGACACGTAGGCCGACACGATGTCGGCTGAAAGATCGATGAGATTTGCTGGCGGCACCGGCTCGTCGCTGCTCATTTTATTTCCCTATAGCAAAACACATTTGCACATGTGGCTAAATTCGCTAACAGTCAATGAATTTTTTTATTCCGGAGTAAAACGCGCCGCGAGACGACAGCTTTCGGCAGGAAACGGCGCTCCCGGTCCTTGGGCGAGCAGTCGTCGCGCGTCGCCGAACGGTTGTAGAAATATTTGTCGCTCAATCATCGATGTGAGCTGCCCGGCACACACGGAGTCGGCCGGCGCGGATCAAGGGCCTCACTTGGGTGCCGCCGGCGGGACCTGGACGTTCTCGTGGCGCAGGGCGCACGGTTGTATCGGGGCCGCTAGGGTATCGGCGTCGCGCGCAGGGGAACGCCGGGGCGGCCGCGGCGCGCACCGTCCCCTGAGATTGCAATCAAAAGGTGTATAAATCCACGTCTCGCCAAGGCCGCTCCGGCCTGCCGCAAGCTTTCGGTGCAAGACCCCGTTCGAGCAACCAGGACGTGCATCATGCGGCCTGCGGTCGCAGCGACTCGGCCTGGACGGCGCGGCAGCGACCCCTCGGGGCACCGGACGGGGTCGCCGGGGATCCGGCGGCCCCGGCCCCGCGGGCTCGGGGCGCACGCGGGGCCGGCGGCGTCAGGGCTTGGGCGCCTCGTCCTTCCGGGCGGCGGGCGCGGCGGCGGTGGGCGAGGCGGGCGGCTTCGCGGCGGCGGCGGGCTTGGGCGCCCACTCGGCGTCGGGTCGCGGGCCGTTCGCGGCGGCGGTCGGCCCGGTGAGCTGGCCCGGCGCGACCTCGCCGGCGCGGGTCCAGGTCTGCGAGCCGCACAGGAACCCGAGCAGGCAGCCGCGGACGTTCAGCTCGCTCGGATCGTCGACCCAGATCGAGACGTCGTAGAGCTTGCCGTCCTCGGAATTGTAGATCTGGCCCTCGTGGCGATTGTCGGCGTTGGGCTTGAGACCCATGATCAGCTGGTGGCCGAGCGAGGGCCGGCCGCGCTTCTTCGCATCGGTATTCTTGAAGTCGACGCGCGGCTGGCCCTTGTCGTCGAGCGGCGTCTTCAGCCAGACGACGTAGCCGCAGACGCGATCATTGCGCGTCAGGCATTTCTCGATCCTGATGCGAGCGCGCCCGTCCTCGGTCAACCAAGTCCCGCTCGGATCTTTCGGCGCGGCGAGCGCCGCGCCCGGCGCAAGGCCGAGAGCGACGAGCGCCCCGGTCAGGACTTTCTTCATGCAGGACATCCTCCGCTGACGGTGCGGTGCGCACACATTACGATCGTTTGCTGATGCCGCATCGCGCGGCAGGATGCCAGAGGCGGCGGCAATGCGTCGGAATCGTGAGCGCCCGCGCCGGACATGCTGTCTCACGGCGGGATGTCACATGGCCGCCCCCACCCCTGTCGAGCTAGAGCGGCCGGGCCGGCGGACAATCGTCCGCGCGGCGCCCGAGAGACGAATCGGCCGCGGTGCAGCGGCACCCGCCCATCGCAAGGCCGCCGCATGATCCCGATCGAGATCCTCGTGATGACGTCCGCCGCCATCGGGGCGATCATGATCGTCCTGGCGGCCCGTCCGGGCGGCCCGCGGCCGCGGCTGCCGGGGATCGCCGCCGGCGCGGGCCGCCGCCCCTCGTCGCAATCCGGCCGCTAGGGCGACCGGCCCGGTCGCGGCAGCTCCCGGGGCCCCGGCCCGGCCGGTCCCGCGCGGCTCGGGGCGAGCCCTCACGACCGCTCCTCCCCGGCGAGGGCCGCTCTCGCATCGACGAAAGCGGCCCTCGTGCGTTGCAGCACGGAGGGACCGGCCGCCGCGGTGCTAGGATGGCGGGGCCGGCGCGCGCGTGCGCCCCCGGCGCCCCCCGCCCTGCCCCGCCCCGAGGAGATCCCCGACCCGTGCCGCACGCCTCCGAGCTGATCGCCATCATCGCCCTCGGGCTCGTCTTCGCGTTCATCGGCGGAATGCTGGCGCAGCGCCTGAAGCTGCCGCCCCTCGTCGGGTACCTCGTCGCCGGCATCGCGGTCGGTCCCTACACGCCGGGCTTCGTCGGCAACGCCGACCTCGCCGGCCAGCTCGCCGAGATTGGCGTGATCCTGCTGATGTTCGGGGTCGGGCTCCACTTCTCGATCGGGGACCTGATGGCCGTGCGGGCGATCGCGCTCCCGGGCGCCGTCGTGCAGATCGGCGCCGCGACCCTGATGGGCCTCGGCCTCAGCCTCGCCTGGGGCTGGGGCCTCGGCGCCGGGCTGGTCTTCGGCCTCGCCCTCTCGGTCGCCTCCACGGTGGTGCTGCTGCGGGCCCTCGAGGAGCGCGGGCTCCTCGATTCGGACAAGGGTCGCATCGCGGTCGGCTGGCTCATCGTGGAGGACCTCGCGATGGTGCTGACGCTCGTGCTGCTGCCGGCCCTCGCCGGGCCGCTCGGCGGCGAGGGCGCGGCGCAAGGCGCGGGCCACGGCGCGGCCGGCGACAACCTCTGGCTGACCCTCGGCCTGACCCTCGCCAAGGTGGCGGCGTTCGCGGGCCTGATGCTGGCCGGCGGGCGGCGGGTCGTGCCCTGGCTCCTCGACCAGGCCGCCCGCACCGGCTCGCGGGAGCTGTTCACCCTCGCGGTGCTCGCCCTGGCGCTCGGCATCGCCTTCGGGTCGGCGGAGCTCTTCGGCGTCTCCTTCGCGCTCGGCGCCTTCTTCGCCGGCATGGTCCTGGCCGAATCCGACCTGAGCCACCAGGCCGCCGCCGATTCGCTCCCGCTCCAGGACGCCTTCGCGGTCCTGTTCTTCGTCTCCGTCGGGATGCTGTTCGATCCCGGCATCCTGCTGCGGGCGCCGCTCTCGGTGCTGGCGGTGCTCGGCATCATCCTGGTCGGCAAGTCGATCGCCGCCGTCGCCATCGTGCTGGCCTTCCGCCACCCCCTCGGCACCGCCCTCACGATCGCGGCGAGCCTCGCCCAGATCGGCGAGTTCTCGTTCATCCTGGCCGGCCTCGGCATCGGGCTGAAGCTCCTGCCGCCGGAGGGGCGCGACCTGATCCTGGCCGGCTCGCTCCTGTCCATCACGCTGAACCCGCTGTTCTTCGCCGGCATCGACCGGCTCGCCCGGGCGCTCGCCGCCCGGCCCGGCCTCGCGGCCCGGTTCGAGCGCAGCGGCGCGGCCGGCCTGCCGGTCGGCCCCGACGCGGCGGGGCGGCGGGGCCACGCGGTGGTGGTCGGGTACGGCCGCGTGGGCAGCAGCATCGGGCGGGCCCTCGAGGCCTGGGACCTGCCCTTCGTGGTCGTCGAGCGGGACCGGCGCCGGGTCGAGGAATTGCGGGCCGCGGGCATCGCGGCGGTGTTCGGCGACGCCGGCGCCTCCGGCATCCTGGCCGCCGCCGACGTCGCGAGCGCGCGCCTCCTCGTGGTGGCGAGCCCGGACGCGCACCAGGCCCGCCGCCTCATCGCCATCGCCCGGGAGGCCAACCCGGGCATCGACACGCTGGTGCGCACGCACAGCGACGCCGAGCGGCGCCACCTCGAGGAGGAGCGGGTCGGCCTCGTGCTGATGGCCGAGCGGGAGCTGGGCTTCGGCATGGCGCTCTACGCCCTGCGCAGCCTCGGCCTGAGCGAGGGCGAGGCGCGCCTGTTCGTCGACACGAGCCGCGCCGAGAGCCGCGCGGCGCCGGTCGCCGAGACCGAGCCCGAGCAGGGCGCCCCGGAGCTGCGCCCGCACCGGGAGGCCTCGGCCGAGCCCTGACGGGCGGCCGGATTACCGGATCGCAATGTTCCGGAAAGGCTCCACCAAGCTCCGCCGCGTCATCGTGGTGACGTCGCGGAGGATGTTGTCGGGATGCCCCTGTCGTCGATGGACCGTCCGGCCGAACTCGTGATCTGGCGGGCCGCGCGCACGCCGAGCGCGGCCCGGATCTACCCCACCCTGCGGGATGCCCTGTCGGCCGCCTCCGGCCTCGCCGGCGACGCGGAGGCCCTGCCCTGGATCGTCACCGAGGACGGCGACATCCTCAGCCCGCACTGGATCGACGACCATTTCCGGCGCGCGGGGCCGGCGCCCCGGGGCGGCCTGTGCGGCTGGCTCGCCCGCTGGATCTGAGGGCGGGATCCCGGCCGGCCGGGGCGCGGCCGGGCCGCTCAGGCGCCGCCCTCGCCCCGACGATGCCGATGACGTCTCTCCTCCCGCGGCGGTCCGTGGTATGAAGCACCTCATGCCGAGCCCTCGCTCCTCCGCCGCCGCACGCCCCGCCACGATCGCGGCGGCGACCCATGGCTACGGGGCGGGCTGGATGCGGCTGCCCCGCCCGGCCAACGACAACCGCCGCCCGGCGCGCCGCTCGCGGGCGCTCCTCCTCGGGTCGTGGCTCGCGGGCCTCGCCGCCCTCTCGGCGCTGCTCTGGAGGACGGGCGGGTTCTAGGGCGGCTCACGGGCGCCGGGGGCGTCCGGAGGGGACCGGCCGGCACCGATCGCGGGCGGCGCGTCGGACGCGAGGCACCCCCGCACGGCATCCTTCGCCTCCGAGGACCCGCGCGGGTCGGCCCCGGCGCGGGGCCTACGCCGCCCGCAGCGTTCGCGCGCCCTGCGCGAAGGCGGCCGCCTCCGCGGCCGGCACCGGCGGGCTCAGGAAGTAGCCCTGCGCCTCGGTGCAGCCCTCGCGCTCCATCAGCGCGAGCTGCTCGCGCGTCTCGACGCCCTCGGCGCAGATCGCGATGCCGAGCTGTAGGCCGAGACCGACGACCGAGCGCACGATCGCGGCGGTGCTCGGGTTGGCGAAGTCCTCCACGAAGGAGCGGTCGATCTTGATCTTGTCGAACGGGAACTTGCGCAGGTAGCTCAGCGACGAGTAGCCGATGCCGAAATCGTCGAGGGCGATCCGCACGCCGAGGTCGCGCAGGGCCCGCAGGGTGGCGAGGACGGCGGCGCTGTCCTCGACGAGGAGCGTCTCGGTGATCTCGAGCTCGAGGCGGCGGGCCGGCAGCCCCGTCTCCGCGAGGGCGCTGGTGACGCTCCGCAGCAGCCCGTCCTGGCGGAACTGCACCGCCGAGACGTTGACCGCGACGATGAGGTCGGGGTCGGGCCACGCCGCCGCGTCCCGGCAGGCGTCGAGGAGGATGCGCGCGCCGATCGCGGCGATCAGGCCCGTCTCCTCGGCGAGGGGGATGAACACGCCCGGCGGCACGAGGCCGCGCTCGGGGTGGCGCCAGCGCACGAGCGCCTCGAAGCCGCGGATGGCCCCGGTGGCGATCCGCACCACGGGCTGGTAGTGCGCCTCGAGCCCCCCGCCGCCCAGCGCGGCGCGCAGGTCGAGCTCCAGGCGGCGGCGTTCCTCGACGGCCGCATCCATGGCGGCCTCGAAGAAGCGGCTGGTGTTGCGGCCGTCCGCCTTGGCGCGATAGAGCGCGAGGTCGGCCCGCTTGAACAGGGCGTCGCCGTCGAGGCCGTCCTCCGGCACCCGGGCGACGCCGATGCTGAGGCCCACACTCATCATGTGGCCCAGCGCCCGGATCGGCTGCCCGACGAGCTCGATCAGGCGCTCGCACAGGGCCCGGGTGTCGCCCGGCCGCCCCGCGCCCACCTCGATGATGGCGAACTCGTCGCCGCCGAGGCGCGCCACGACGTCCTCGGCCCTGAGCGCCGCCCGCAGGCGCGCCGCCACCACGGCGAGCAGCGCGTCGCCCGCCGGGTGCCCGAGGGTGTCGTTGACGAGCTTGAAGCGGTCGAGGTCGAGGCAGAGCACGGCGGCCGAGCCCCCGCTGCGCCGCACCTCCGTGAGCACTTGCTCCAGGCGCTCGCGGAACAGCGTGCGGTTCGGCAGGTCGGTGAGGGGGTCGTGGCGGGCGAGGTGCGCGATCCGCTGCTCGGCCGCCTTGCGGCCGCTGACGTCGAGGTTGAGCCCGACCACGCGCACGACCTCGGCCTGCGCGTCGTCGAACACCAGCCGGCCGAAGCCGTTGAGCCAGCGGTAGCCGCCCTCCGCCTCCGGGCAGGCGACGCGGTACTCCACCGCGTAGGTGGTGCGGGTCGCGACGGAGCGGCGGAACTCGGCCTGCATGTGCGCGGCATCGTCCGGATGGATGTGCGCCGACATCTCGGCGGACGTCGTCTCGACGACGTCGCCGCCATGGGCCTCGGGCAGGACGCCGAGCAGCCGCGCGCTCTCGCGCGAGTGCCGGATCACGCCCGCCCGCCGGTCCCAGTCCCAGATCGCGGCCCCGATCGCCTCCTGGGCGAGCCGCAGCAGGTCGGTGGTCTCGGTGAGCTGGTTGCGGGCGACCACGATGTCGTCGATGTCGAGCGCGGTCGCGATGTACTCGCTCGTCTCGGCGCCCTGGCCCATCGGGATGATCATCAGGCGGTGCCAGCGATGGAACCCGTCGTGCCGGCGCAGGCGCGCCTCCACGGGCACCCAGGCGACGCCGCGGTGCAGCGCCTCCCAGCCCGCCTCCACGCGGACCCTGTCGTCCGGGTGGATGGCGACCATGCGCCCCGCCTGCTCCGGGCTGGAGGGCCCGAAATACGCGCGGAACTGCCGGTTGACGTAGGTGGCGGCGCCGTCGCCGCCGCGGATGACCCAGACGATCTGCGGCAGCCCGTCCGCCAGGGCGCGGTAGCGCGTCTCGCCCTCGCGCATGGCGTCCTCGGCAAGGCGGCGGTCCGAGACGTCGCGCACCAGGGCGACGAAGCCGGTCGTCTCCCCGTCGCGCCCCCGCGTGCGGTTGACGATCGCCTCGGCCCAGATGAACGCGCCGTCCCTGCGCCGGTAGCGCTGGCAGGTGACGAGGCGGTCGCGGTCGCCCTGCACGAAGGCCTCGGCCGTGCGCGCCGCGGCCTCGACGTCGTCGGGGTGGACCAGCTCGTAGGGCGGGCGCCCGACGAGCTCCTCGGGCTCGTAGCCGAGGAGCGCCCGGCACGCCGGCGAGACGAAGCGGCGCGTGCCGTCGGGGGCGGCCCAGACGATCATGTCGGTCGCGTGCTGGGCGAGCAGGTGGTAGCGGGTCTCGTGCGCGGAGGTCTCGCGCTCCATCCGGTCGAGGCGGATCCGCGATGCCGCGAGCCCGGCGAGATCGCGGACCTGCCGGATCTCCGCCTCGCTCAGGTCGCGCGGGCCCGCGTCCGCCAGGCAGAGGGCGCCCAGGCGCGTGCCCGACGAGTCGCGGATCGGAGCGCCGACGACGAGCCCGGCCGAGGGGCAGGCCGTCGTCACCACGGCGTCGGCCGCGGTCGCCGCGCCGTGGAAGGCGTCGCCCGCCAGCCCGGCCCGGTCCGCGGGCCCGGCGAAGGCCGCGATCCTGTGCCGGCCGTCCTCAGCGAGCACCACGTAGGCCACCGCCGTGCCGAGCCCGGCCGCGGCCGTCCGGCAGAGCGCGCCGAGGTCGGCGCCGAGCGCCTCCGCGCCGCCCGGGTCCCGCGGGCCGGCATCCCGATCCGGCCTGAATCGCTCGGTCATGCCGCTCCCGCTCCGATTGCGCCGCCCCGCGGCGCCCGCACAACTCGCACGAGCGTCAGCGGTAACGCAGTCGGGTTAACGGTTCGGAAGCGCTGAGGCCGCGGCGGGGCTCCGGGGCCGGCACGAGTGCGCGCCCGCGCGGCGGGACCACCGCCGGACGGGTGCGCTGGACGAGCGGAGGCCCCCGCGGGACCGGAGGCCGATCCGGCGCGGGCGGGAACGACGCGTGTGGGCCTGATGCGGGAGCCGGGCGCAGGAGCCGGGACCGCGTCGATGGACGCGGCCGCGGCCCTCGCGACGCCTCAGCGGGCGCGGTGGTGGCGGGCGCGGCGGTGATGCACGCTGCGCTGCTTGCGCGGGGCCATCCTGGCGGCGGGGGCGGCGCCCGGGGCGCCCATCTCGCGCTGCTGGCCGGCCAGGGGGCCGCCGGCCTGCGAGCCCGAGTTGTTGTAGGGCGAACCGCCCTGGGCGAAGGCCGGGACCGAGGCCGCCGCGAGCACGGCGGCGAGGATGAGCGGGTTCAGGATCTTCATCGGACAACTCATGGATATGCGAGCCGCACAGCGGGCTGCACCGAGGAGACGTGCAGCGCGGCCATTGGTTCATTTCGCCATGTGCATAAACGCACACGAGCCCCGGCCGCTCGGCACGGACTCGCGTGCGTTCTGGACCGCCGGGCGGCCTTCCGGGGCCGCCGGGCGGCCGTCAGGGTCCGGGGCTTCCTCCGCGGCGACGCCCGCGGCTCACCAGCTCGGCAGCACCGCGCCGCCGAAGGTCTTGTCCACGAAGGCCCTCACCTCCGGCGAGCGGTAGGATTCGACCAGGGCCGCGACCCAGGGCTTGTCCTTGTCCACGCTGCGCACCGCGAGCACGTTGACGTAGGGGCCCTTCGGCTCCTCCTTGAGGATCGCGTCCGTGGGCTTGAGGCCCGCCGGGGTGGCGTAGTTGGTGTTGATCGCCGCCGCGTCGACGTCGTCGAGGGAGCGCGGGGTCTGGGCGGCGTCGACCTCGATGAAGCGCAGGCGCCGGGGATTCTCCACGATGTCGGCCACCGTCGGCTTGAAGCCGGTGCCGGCCTTGAGCTTGATCACGCCCTTGTCCTGGAGCAGCAGCAGCGACCGGCCGCCGTTGGTCGGGTCGTTCTGGATCGCGATGGTGCCGCCCGCCGGGACCGCCTCGAAGCTCTTGTGGCGCTTCGAGTAGATCCCGAGCGGGAAGTTCACCGTCAGGGCGACGCTGTCGATCCGGTAGCCGCGGTCGGCCTTCTGGTTGTCGAGGTAGGGCTGGTTCTGGAAGGAATTGGCCTCGATCTCGCCGGCCGCGAGCGCCTCGTTCGGCACCACGTAGTCCGAGAACTCGAGCACCTGCAGGTCGAGGCCGCGCTTCGCCGCGATCGGCTTGACAGCCTCGAGGATCTGGGCATGGGGCCCGGGCGTCGCGGCGACGCGGACGCGCTGGGCGTCGGCCCGGGCCGGCAGGCTCCCGGCCGCGAGCGCCGCGGCGAGCAGGAGGGTGAGGGTACGCACCATGACGGACGTCTCCGAGGATCGGGGGAGAGAGGTGAAGGGGTGAGCCGGCGGTCAGCCGTGCCGCAGGCGCTTGTTCAGGCGGCGGGCGAGGCGGTCGCCGAGGGTCTGGACCGCCTGCACGAGGACGATCAGCACCGCCACCACGGCGACCATCATCTCGGGCATGAAGCGCTGGTAGCCGTAGCGGATGCCGAGGTCGCCGAGACCCCCGCCGCCCACGGCCCCGACCATGGCCGAGAAGCCGATCAGCGACACGACCGCGAGGGTCAGGCCGAGGACGATGCCGGGCAGCGCCTCGGGGATCAGCACCTTGGCGACGATCTGGAACGGGCTCGCCCCGAAGGCCCGGGCCGCCTCGACGAGGCCGGCATCGACCTCCCGCACCGCGCCCTCGACGAGGCGCGCGATGAAGGGCGTCGCCGCGACGGTCAGCGGCACGGTGGCGGCCGCGGTGCCGATCGAGGTGCCGGCGATCAGGCGGGTGAACGGGATGATCGCCACCACCAGGATGATGAAGGGCGTCGAGCGGGTGGCGTTGACCACGATCCCGAGGGCCCGGTTGAGCCAGGGGGCGGCCAGCAGCTCGCCCCGCCCGCTCGTCGCCAGGAACACCCCGAGGGGCAGGCCGAACAGGGTGCCGAGGCCGGCCGCGATCGCCACCATCCGGAGCGTGTCGCCGGTGGCGAGCGCGAGGAGGCGCAGGAGTTCAGGCGACATGGGGGGCTCCGCTCGGCGTCGGGAGCGCCGCGTGTGCGGGGGCTTGCGCGCGCGCGTGGGCATCGCCGGGCGCGGCGTCGAGCGTGCCGAGCACCTCGACGTCGAGCCCGCGCTTCCTCAGGAACGCCTCCGTGCGCGCCACCGTGCCGGCCGTGGCGGGCACGCCCACCACCAGGGTGCCGAAGGGCCGCCCGGCGATCTCGTCCACGGTGCCCGACAGGATGCCGGCCTCGATGCCGGCGTCGCGGGCGAGGTGCGCCACGACCGGGTCGGTGGCGTGCGGCCCCCGGAAGGTGATGCGCAGGACGGCCTGGTCGCCGGGCCGGCCCGTGTCGTCCCCGGCCCCGGGCCGCAGCCGCCCCGCCAGGACCGGCGGCAGGGCCCGGCCGGTCTCGCGATCGAGGAAGGTGCGGGTGATCGGGGCCTGTGGCCGGGTGAACACGTCGAAGACGTCGCCGCTATCGGCGATCCGCCCGCCGTCGAGGACCGCCACCTCGTGGGCGATCGCGCGGATCACCGACATCTCGTGGGTGATGAGCAGGATGGTCAGGCCGAGCTCCCGGTTGATGCGGCCGAGGAGGTCGAGGATCTGGTGCGTCGTCTCGGGGTCGAGGGCCGAGGTGGCCTCGTCGGAGAGCAGCACCTTCGGGTTCGTGGCGAGGGCTCGGGCGATGCCGACGCGCTGCTTCTGCCCCCCCGACAGCTCGGCCGGGTAGCGGTTCGCCTGGGCGCCGAGGCCGACGAGGTCGAGGAGCTCGGCGACCCGGGCCCGGATCGCGGCGCGATCGTAGCCCGCGACCTCCATGGGCAGCGCGACGTTGCCGGCGGCGGTGCGGGCCGAGAGCAGGTTGAAGTGCTGGAAGATCATGCCGATGCCGCGCCGCTCCCGCCTGAGGGCGGATTCCGACAGGGCGGAGATCTCGGCGTCGCCCACGATCACCCGGCCGCGGCTCGGGCGCTCCAGCCCGTTGACGAGGCGGATCAGGGTCGACTTGCCGGCGCCCGAGCGGCCGATCACGCCGAGGACGCGGCCGCGCCGCAGGCTGAGGTCGATCCCGTCGAGCGCGGTGACCTGCGCGGCGCCGCGCCGCGCCGCGTAGGTCTTCGCCACGCCCTCCAGGCGCACCAGCGCATCCCCGCCGCCGAGCGCTCCGCTCAGATCCGCGGGCACCGGCACCCTGACGGGCGCCGTCATGGCGCGCCGGGTCCGGCGGGTGGGATCGCGTGTGGGCGCATCGGGGCCTTCCGTCCTTCGCAGCGGTGCGGACTGCACAGAAACCCCAGATACGGACTTTCTGTCAACCAAAATGTTCTTTTTGAAGAACGATGCTCCGCAGAAGGAATCACCCGGCGACGCCCGGCCCGGAAGGCGGATATTTTCGCGCAGGACGCCGGCTTTTGTCGCCGCCGGGCCTCCGGGCGGGGTGGAACAACGCCCCGGTTGGCGTGCATTCTGCGCCCCGTGACCTCGCCGCCCGCGCGCCCCTTCGAGGAGGGCGCGGAGCTTCGCAGGAGCAGGCCATGCGACGGCAACCCTTCGGACAGACCGGCCCCGCGGTGCCGGTGATCGGACAGGGAACCTGGTACCTCGACGCCGGCGAGCCGACCGTGGCGGCGGCCGCCCTGCGCAAGGGCCTCGACGTCGGCATGAGCCACGTCGACACCGCCGAGATGTACGGGGAGGCCGAGCCCCTGGTGGCCGAGGCGCTGGCGGACCGGCGCGACGAGATCTTCCTCGTCTCCAAGGTGCTGCCGGGCAACGCCTCGCGCCGCGGCACCGTGGAGGCCTGCGAGCGCTCGCTGCGCCGCCTCCGCACCGACCGGCTCGACTGCTACCTGCTGCACTGGCGCGGGCGGCACCCGCTGCCCGAGACCATCGCGGCCTTCGAGGACCTGGTGCGGGCCGGCAAGATCCTGTCCTGGGGCGTCAGCAACTTCGACGCCGGCGACCTCGACGAGGCCCTGGCGCTGGCGGGGCCGGGCCGCATCGCCTGCAACCAGGTGCTCTACCACCTCGAGGAGCGGGCGATCGAGCACGCCGTGCTGCCCTGGTGCCGGGCGCACGGCGTCGCGGTCGTGGCCTACAGCCCCTTCGGGCACGACCGCTTCCCGGGGCCGGCGACGCCGAGCGGCCGGGTGCTGGCGGAGGTCGCGGCGGCGCACGGCGCCACGCCCCGGCAGGTCGCCCTCGCGGCCCTCACCCGGGGCGCGGGCGTGTTCGCGATCCCGAAGGCGTCGAGCCCGGCCCACGCGGCCGAGAACGCCGGCGGCGGCAGCCTGACCCTCGGCGCGGCGGACCTCGCCCGGATCGACGCGGCCTTCCCGCTCGGGCCCGAGCCGCGCCACCTGCCGATGCTGTAGCGGCCCGGCCCCGCCCGCGACCCGGGCGGCCGCGGCCGGCTCGGGGGAACCCGCCTGCCCTCAGGCGCGGTCCCGCTCGCCGGCGGCGCTGGCGTGCAGGCTGTCGCGCAGGGCCACGATCTCGTCGCGCAGGGCGATGAGCCGCTCGGCCGGCTGTCCGGCCGCGCAGAAGATCTCGTCGGGGAACGGCATCGCCTTCTGCCGGAGGGCGGCCCCGGCCTCCGTGAGGTTGATGCGCATCAGGCGCTCGTCGACGGCGTCCCGCGCGCGGCGCACCAGGCCCGCGGCCTCGAGGCGCTTCAGCAGCGGGGTCAGGGTGCCCGAATCCAGGTAGAGCCGCTGCCCGACCGCCTTCATGGTCAGGCCGTCCTGCTCCCAGAGCAGCAGCAGCACCAGGTACTGCGGATAGGTCAGGCCGAGCCCGTCGAGCAGGGGCTTGTAGGCGCGGTTGAAGGCGTGCGCCGCCGAGTAGACCGCGAAGCAGATCTGGCTCGCCAGCCGAAGGTCACCGTCGGCGCCGGATGCGGGCGCAGGATGCTGCGCCTCGGGCTCTGACATGTTGGTCTCCTTCTGGAACGCCCCCGGGGCGCCGGGGGCGTTGCGCGGACAGCCGGACCGGCGACCGTGACGCCGGCCGCGCGGACCGGCGCCTCACCCGCGGGAGCAATGTTCGGTCCAGATCCGCGGGGTCGCGCACGATCATAACGCATCCAAGCCGCCAAAAACAAATTGCGCGCAATCTAACTCCGCGCTAGAACCCCGGTCGCGGCCCGCCAGGACCGCGGCCCGGGGCGGGACCCGCCCCTCGCACGAACGGAGAGCCCTGATGTCCGTGGACGTGAAGTACAGCACGAAGGCCAAGGCCACCGGCGGTCGCGACGGACGCGCCCACACCCTCGACGGCGGCCTCGACGTCAAGCTGTCGACCCCGAAGGAGCTCGGCGGCGCAGGCGGCGAGGGCAACAATCCCGAGCAGCTCTTCGCGGCCGGCTACGCCGCCTGCTTCCTCGGCGCGATGAAGTTCGTCGGCGGCCAGGAGAAGATCCAGGTCCCGGCCGACACCACGGTGACGGCGCAGGTGGGCATCGGCCCGCGCTCCGAGGGCGGCTTCGGCATCACCGCCAACCTGACGATCGCCCTGCCAGGCCTCGAGCGGGCGACCGCCGAGTCGCTGGTGCAGAAGGCGCACCAGGTCTGCCCGTACTCGAACGCCACCCGCGGCAACGTCGACGTCGGGCTCGAGATCGTCTGACCGCCGCGCCCGGGCGGCCGCTCCGCCGCCCCCTGCCGGTCGGGGGGCGACGCCGGGGCCGCCCGACCGCTCAGCCGGGCCGGCGCAGGCAGGCCGCCGCGAGGGACAGGAAGGCGCGCGCCCGGTGCGACAGGGCGGTGCCCGTCTCCCAGTCGATGCCGTGCTTCTCCTCGGCGCCGAGCTCGCCGAAGGTGAGCGGGCTCCCGTCGGGCTTGAACATCGGGTCGTAGCCGAAGCCGCGCGTGCCCCGCGGCGGCCAGACGAGGTCGCCGAAGACCCGGCCCTCGAACAGCTCCTCGTGCCCGTCCGGCCAGGCCAGGACCAGGGCCGAGACGAAGTGGCAGCGCCGGTCCGCGGCGCCGCGGGCGGCGAGCTCGCGCTCGACCCGCGCCATCGCGCCGGCGAAATCCTTCGAGCCGCCCGACCAGCGGGCCGAGAACAGGCCCGGCGCGCCGTCGAGGGCGTGGACGCAGAGCCCGGAATCGTCCGCGAAGGCCGGCAGGCCCGTGGCCGAGGCCGCCGCCCGCGCCTTGATGGCGGCGTTCTCGGCGAACATCGTGCCGGTCTCCTCGGGCTCCGGCAGGTTCAGCGCGCCGGCCGACACCGCCTCGATCCCGAAGGGGGCGAGCAGCTCGCGCATCTCCGCGAGCTTGCCCGCGTTGTGGGTCGCGATCACGACCCGGCCGCTGAGGAGGCGCGCCATCGTCAGCCGACCGCCTGCTTCTGGAGCGCGACGAGCTGCGACACGCCCTCCCTGGCGAGGCGCAGCAGCCCCAGGAACTCGTCCTCCGAGAAGGGCTTGACCTCCGCGGTGCCCTGCACCTCGACGATGCCCCCCGACCCCGTGATGACGAAGTTGGCGTCGGTCTCGGCGGCCGAATCCTCGGCGTAGTCGAGGTCGAGGACGGGCGTGCCCTTGTGGAGGCCGCAGGAGATCGCCGCGACGTGGTCGCGCATCGGGTCGACCGAGATGATCGAGCGGCCGCGCATCCAGGCGAAGCACTCGTGCAGCGCCACCCAGGCGCCCGTGATGGAGGCGGTGCGGGTGCCCCCGTCGGCCTGGAGGACGTCGCAATCGACGACGATCTGACGCTCGCCGACCGCCGGCAGGTTCACCACGGCGCGCAGGGAGCGGCCGATGAGGCGCTGGATCTCCTGGGTGCGCCCGGACGGCTTGCCGGCATTGACCTCGCGGCGGTTGCGCTCGTGGGTCGCGCGCGGGAGCATGCTGTACTCGGCGGTGATCCAGCCCTTGCCGGAGCCCCGCAGCCACGGCGGCCCGCGCTCCTCCAGCGACGCGGTGCAGAGCACCTTCGTGTCCCCGAAGGTGACGAGGCAGGAGCCCTCGGCGTGGCGCGCGACGCTCCGCTCCAGCGTGACCTTGCGCAGCTCGTCGGGGGCGCGCTTCGAAGGGCGCATCGGACACTCCTGTGCGGCAACCGGCCCGCGGTCCGGGCGGAAACGGGCCCGCGCTCTTAGGCGCTGCCGGCCGGGGCGGCAACCCGGGCCGGACGCGAAAAGGGCCCGGGCGCACGGCGCCCGGGCCCGTCGCCCGAGGGATCGAAGCGACCGGGCCGGGTCAGAAGTAGCCGTGGCCGTGGCGGTGGCGCCAACCGTAATGGTGCCCCCGGTGGCCCCAGCCGTAGCCGTGGCCGCGATGGTGGCCCCACCCGTGATGGTGGCCCCCGTGGCGGCCCCCATGGCCGTGGTGGTGCCCGTACCCATGCCCATGCCCGCCGCGCGCCAGCACGATGCCGGCCTCGGGCGCGGCGGCGGCGGACGGCGCGAAGGGCGCGGCCTGCGCCGTCCCGGCCGCCGCGGCGAGGCCGCCGCCCACCAGCAGCGCCGCGAGCAGCCGCTGCCCGATCCTCGTTGCGTCGCGTGTCGTCACCATCAGTGCCTCCATGATCTCGGTTGCAACCGGAGCTTTCGGCTCGACCGAGATGATGGCTCCGGGCGGATGAACACGCTCTGACAAGAGCGCGCGGGGTTCGTTCAGCCGGCGGGGCCGCCGGATCCCGCCGCGGATGTTCGCCGTGCGTCAAAGTCCTCAAGGCCACTGTTCCCTGTTCCCCAGCGGCAGGCGGGTGACGCGACTTGAGGACGCCCTAGCGTGCGACGGGACCGGGGCGGCGGCCCGCCGAATGCGGCTCTGCCTTGCGGGCCTCGCGCTCCTCGCGGACTGCGCCGCCGCCGCCGCCGCTGGCCCGGCGCTGCCGCCGCCGGCGCCGCCGCCGCCGGCGCCGCCCCCGGTCAACCTCCCGACGGCGCTCGTCGGGCTCCTGCGGGAGGGGAACAACGCGGTCGGCGCCGGGGTGCTGCTCACCCCGTCGCCCGCCGCCCCGGCTGCGGCCTCCCCCGGGGCCTGGCTGCTCTGGCTCCGCCTCGCCGGGCGCGCGCCGGCCCGGGACAGCCGGGCGGAACGGGTGGTGGTGCCGCCGCATCCGATGCGGGCGGGGCGCCTCGCCCGGCAGCCGGAGCCGCGATGAGGTGACGCTGGGGGGTGCCCCCGCGGGTCTTGGCGCTTGCGCCCGGGGAGCCGAGCCCGCACATTGTGTAGCCCTTCGCGCCGCACGGTTGATGAACACCCGCGACCTCCCCCATCTGGCATCCGGCATCAGCCCCTCCCGCGCCATCGCCGAGCTGAACGAGCGCTCGCGCGAGATCTTCCGTCAGATCGTCGAGAGCTACCTCGCCACCGGCGAGCCCGTCGGGTCGCGCAACCTCGCGCGCATCCTGCCGATGGCGTTGTCGCCGGCTTCCGTGCGCAACGTCATGTCGGACCTGGAGCAGGCCGGGCTGATCTACGCCCCCCACACCAGCGCCGGCCGGTTGCCGACCGAGCACGGGCTGCGCTTCTTCGTCGACGCGCTCCTGGAGCTCGGCGACGTCGGCCAGGAGGAGCAGGGCCGGATCGAGGCCCAGATGCGGGCCGCCGCCTCCCGGCACACCTTCGAGAGCGCGCTGACCGAGGCCTCGATGCTGCTCTCGGGCATCTCGCGGGGCGCCGGCGTGGTGGTCACCGCCAAGCAGAACGTGCACCTGCGCCACATCGAGTTCGTGCGCCTCGATCCCGGGCGCGCCCTCGTGGTGCTGGTCTCGGACGACGGCTCGGTGGAGAACCGCCTCCTCGACCTGCCGCCGGGCCTGCCGGCGGGGGCGCTGCAGGAGGCCTCGAACTTCCTCAACGCCCGCATCCGCGGCCGCACCCTCGGCGAGGTGCGCTCGGAGATCGAGGCCGGGCGCGTCGCGATGAAGCGCGAGCTCGACACCCTGACGGAGCGCCTCGTCGAGGCCGGGCTCGCCCGCTCGGTCGGGCCGAGCGAGGAGCGCCAGCTCATCGTGCGCGGCCAGGCGAACCTCCTCGACGACCTGCGCGCCGCCGAGGACCTCGAGCGCATCCGCCTGCTGTTCAGCGACCTCGAGAGCCAGAAGGACGTCATCGAGCTCCTGACCCGCGCCGAGGGCGGCGAGGGCGTCCGCATCTTCATCGGATCGGAGAACAAGCTGTTCTCGCTCTCGGGCTCCTCGATGATCGCCGCGCCCTTCCGGGACGGCAGCCAGACCATCGTCGGCGTGGTCGGGGTGATCGGCCCGACCCGCCTGAACTACGCCCGCATCGTGCCGATGGTGGATTTCACCGCCCGCGTCGTCTCGCGGATGCTGGAGCGCGGGCGCGGCTAGAGCAGCATCCGATCACGCTGCGATCGGCCGCTGCTCCAGGTTCTTGATTCCGCCGCATTGTCTGCGGCGAACCGGTGTCCACTGCGCCGGGAAATGCTCTAGAGGCTCGAACGGCGTCGGCCGGGCGTCGCACGGCCGGGGCGGTGTGGGACATGGGCCGCACGGAGCCCGCCGCGGCATCCTCCACGCCGGGGCGCGGGGCCGACCGCGCCGGCTTCACGAACCGGCCGTCGAGGCGACACCCGAAGGTGGTGGACCTGCGGCGAAGCCGGTGGCTCGCGCTCCGCACGCGGCCTGCCTCCCGCGCGGACCGGCGGCCACGCCGATCGCGGTCGGAGATGAGGCGCCCGGGCCGCGGAGCCGGACCGTGGCGCCCGCCCCGCGCGGGCCGTGAGGTCAGCCCCGCGCGAAGACGCGGGCGGCGGCGGCCACCAGGGCGACGCGGTCGCCGGGCTCGTAGACCTCCGTCACCTGGACCTCGACGGCCGCCTCGGCGCCGTCGAGCAGGATCTCCGCCACCGTGCCGCGGCCGGTGCGCCGCCACTCGTGCACGGTCCCGGGGAGCGCGCCGGGGGCCTGCCCGACGGCGAGGTCCCAGGGGCGCACGCAGAGGTCGACGGCCCCCTGCGGCCAGCCTGCCTGCGCGTCGAGGATCGCGCGGCCGCCGACCCAGACCCGGCCGTCCGCCACCTCGGCGGGCAGGCGCGCGGTCTCGCCCACGAACGACATCACGAAGCGCGAGACGGGGTGGTCCTGCACCTCGTGGGGGGCGCCGACCTGCTCGATGCGGCCCCTGTTGAGGATCGCGATGCGGTCGGCGAGCTCCAGGGCCTCGTCCTGGTCGTGGGTGACGAAGATCGTGGTCTGGCCGGTCTCCCGGTGGATCTCCCGCAGCCAGCGGCGCAGGTCCTTGCGCACCTGCGCGTCGAGGGCCCCGAAGGGCTCGTCGAGGAGCAGCACCGAGGGCTCGACCGCGAGGGCGCGGGCGAGGGCCACGCGCTGGCGCTGGCCGCCCGAGAGCTGGCCGGGGAAGCGCTTGGCGAGCGTCGGGAGCTGGACGAGCTCGAGCAGGCGCTCGACGCGGCGGGCGATGTCGGCCTCGCTCGGCCGGTGCGCCCGCGGCCGCGAGCGCAGCCCGTAGGCAATGTTCTCGAACACCGTGAGGTGGCGAAACAGCGCGTAGTGCTGGAACACGAACCCGACGCCGCGGCGCTGGACCGGGATGTCGGTGGTGTCGTCCGAGCCGAAGAACACCCGGCCGCCGTCCGGGATCTCGAGGCCCGCGATCACCCGCAGCAGCGTGGTCTTGCCCGAGCCCGACGGGCCGAGCAGGGCCAGGAGCTCGCCCGGCTCGATCGCCAGGCTGACGCCCTCGAGCGCCGCCGGGCCCTGGCCGCCGTAGCTCTTGACGATGCCGTCGACCCGTACGGCGGTGCCGGCGTGGCGCACCCGCCGGGGCGCGGCGACCTCGGCGGCGCGCGCGCGCACGGAGTCGCGGTGCAGGGCGACGGTGTCGGTGGGAGCGTATCCTGCCGTCATCTCAGTGGGCTCCGCGTCCGGCCAGCGAATCCGCGTGGCGCCATTCGAGGAAAGACTTTCCCGCCAGGGTGACCAAGGCCAGGAGCGCCAGGAGCGAGGCGATCCCGAAAGCCGCCACGTAGTTGTACTCGTTGTAGAGGATCTCGACGTGGAGCGGCATGGTATTGGTGAGCCCCCTGATCCGCCCGGATACCACCGAGACCGCGCCGAACTCGCCCATCGCCCGGGCGTTGCACAGGAGTACGCCGTAGAGGAGCGCCCAGCGGATGTTGGGCAGCGTCACGGTCCGGAAGACCCGCCACGGGCTCGCCCCGAGGGTCAACGCGGCTTCCTCGTCCGTGGTGCCCTGGTCCTGCATCAGGGGGATCAGCTCCCGGGCGACGAACGGGAACGTGACGAACACCGTGGCCAGCACGATGCCGGGCACCGCGAAGATCACCTCGATGCCGTGGCGCTGGAGGAACGGGCCGAGCAGCCCCTGCGCCCCGAAGATCAGCACGTAGATCAGGCCCGCCACCACCGGGGAGACCGAGAACGGCAGGTCGATGAGGGTGATCAGGAGGTTGCGGCCGCGGAACTCGAACTTGGCGATGGCCCAGGACGCGCAGAGGCCGAACGCCACGTTGAGGGGCACGGCGATCACCGCGACGAGGAGCGTCAGGCGGATCGCCGCCTGCGCGTCCTTCTCGGCGAAGGTCGCGAGGTAGCGGCCGATCCCGTTGCTCAGGGCCTCGACGAACACCACCGCGAGGGGCAGGAGCAGGAACAGCGTCAGGAAGGCGACGGCCGCGAGGCTCAGGGCGATGCGGACGGGCCGCGGTTCCGTCAAGGCCGCGAGCGGCCCGCCCGGCGACGGGATCGGGCCGTCAGACATGGCCGAACCTGCGGCGGCTGTAATCCTGGATCAGGTTGATGGCGAGGAGCGCCGCGAAGGACATCAGCAGCATCACGGCCGCGATGGCGGTGGCGCCGGCGTAGTTGAACTCCTCGAGCTTGATCACGATCAGCAGCGGCGCGATCTCGGACACGTACGGCAGGTTGCCGGCGACGAAGATCACCGAGCCGTACTCGCCCACCGCCCGCGCGAAGGCGAGGGCGAAGCCCGTCAGCATGGCGGGCACGAGGGGCGGCAGGATCACCGTCACGACGGCCCTAAGGCGCGAGGCGCCCAGGATCGCGGCGGCCTCCTCGCTCGACTTGTCGATCTCGGCGACCAGGGGCTGCACCGTACGCACGCAGAACGGCAGGCCGACGAAGACCAGGGCCACCAGGATGCCGAGCGGCGTGTAGGCGACCTTGACGCCGAGGGCGGCGAGGGGCGCGCCGAGCCAGCCGTTCGGCGCGTAGAGCGTGGCGAGCGCGATGCCGGCCACGGCCGTCGGCAGCGCGAAGGGCAGGTCGACCAGCGCGTCGATGAGGCGCCGGCCCGGGAAGCGGTAGCGCGTCAGCACCCAGGCGATCAGCAGCCCGAACACGGCGTCGATGGCGGCCGCCGCGAGCGACAGGCCGAACGAGGTCCGCAGCGCCGCGAGGTTGCGGGGATCCGTGACGAGCGCCCAGAGCCCGGCGGGGCCGATGCCGGAGGCGCGCAGCAGCAGCACCGCCAGGGGCAGCAGCACCAGGAGCGTCAGGTAGGCGACCGCGAGGCCGAAGGTGAGCCGGAAGCCCGGGAGCGCGCTCGGCCGGCGGAAGCGGGCGCGCGGCCGCACCTCCGGCAGGACGGCGGCGCTGCTCATTGACGGGCCTTCAGGATCGCGTCGAAGACGCCGCCGTCGTCGAAGTGGGTCTTCTGCGCCTTGGCCCAGCCCCCAAAGGTGTCGTCGATGGTGACGAGCTTCAGCTTGGGGAAGCGCGCGAGGTCCTCCTTGGCGGCCGCCGCCTCGTCGCGGGGGCGGTAGTAGTTCTTGGCGATGAGGCGCTGCGCCTCGGGCGTGTAGAGGAACTGCAGGTAGGCCTCGGCCTGCCGGCGGGTGCCCTTCTGGTCCACGTTGCCGTCCACGAGCGCCACGGGCGGCTCGGCCAGGATCGAGAGCGACGGCACCACGATGTCGAACTTGCCCTTCCCGAACTCCTCGTCGGCCAGGAAGGCCTCGTTCTCCCAGGCGATCAGCACGTCGCCGAGGCCGCGCTGCACGAAGGTCGTGGTGGCGCCGCGCGCGCCGGTGTCGAGCACCGGCACGTTCTTCAGGAGCGCCGTCACGAAGTCCCGCGCCTTGGCGTCGTCGTTGGCGTTCTTCGAGAGCGCGTAGGCGTAGGCCGCGAGGTAGTTCCAGCGCGCGCCCCCGGAGGTCTTGGGGTTCGGCGTGATGACCTGGATGCCGGGCTTGACGAGGTCGTCCCAGTCCCGGACCCCCTTCGGGTTGCCCTTGCGGACCAGGAACACGATGGTCGAGGTGTAGGGGGTCGAATTGTGGGGCAGCCGCTTCTGCCAGTCCGCCGGGATCTTGTTCGAGCGGGCCGCGATGGCGTCGATGTCGCTCGCGAGGGCGAGGGTCACCACGTCCGCCGGCAGCCCGTCGATGACGGAGCGGGCCTGCGCGCCCGAGCCGCCGTGGGAGGCCCGGACCGTCACGGCCTCGCCGGTCTTCTCCTTCCAGGCCTTCGCGAAGGCCGCGTCGATCGCCCGGTAGAGCTCCCGGGTCGGGTCGTACGAGACGTTGAGGAGCACCTGGGCGGAGGCCCGCTCGGGCGCGCCCGCGAGCGCCAGGAGCGCGGCCCCCGCGAGCCCGAGCCCCCGGGCGCCGAACAGCCGGCGCACAGCCGCGAGGAGCCCGGCGCGGGCCGGCGGCGCCTCCCGGGCGCCCGGCTCCCGCCGGTCCGCGGGTCCGGGCGTCGGCGCCTGGACGAGGCCGAGCGCCGCCGTGTCGGTGGTGTCGCGGTCGATGAGGATCAGGCTGCCGGTGTCGCGGTTGTCCCGGTAGGCGTCGACCGCGACCTCGCGGTCGAGGCGCAGCACCACGTCGCCGATGTCGTTGGCGCCGAGCCGGCCCGCCGCCGCGGCGGTGCCGGTCTCGGGGTCGATGCGCGAGCGCACCTCCACCACGGCGCTCGCCGTGACGGCCCCGATCTTGGCCAGCAGCGTGGCGCCCGGCACGAGGTCGGCCTCCCCGGTCCAGAACAGGCGCGCGTCGAGCCGGTCGGTGACGCGCGGGGCGCGGTCGGCCGCCGCGATCACGCTGCCCCGGGAGGCGTCCACCTCGTCTTCGAGCACCAGGGTGACGGACTGGCCGGCGATGGCCTGGTCGAGGTCGCCGTCGGCGGTGACGATGCGGGCGATCCTCGAGGCGCGGCCGGAGGGCGCCACCACCACGGCGTCGCCCGGCGCGACGCGCCCGGAGGCGATCAGGCCGGAGAAGCCGCGGAACTCCGAGTCAGGGCGGTTCACCCACTGCACCGCCATGCGGAAGGGCGCGACCTCCTCGGCCACGTGGGCGGGCACCTCCTCGAGGTACTGGAGCAGCGGCGCGCCGGTGTACCAGGGGGCGGCGGCGCCGGGCAGCACCACGTTGTCGCCGTTCGCGGCCGAGAGCGGGATGCCCGTGACGGCGGTGAAGCCGAGGGGGCCCGCGAAGGCCGAGAACTCGGCGAAGATCGCCTCGAACCGGTCCTGCGACCAGCCGATCAGGTCCATCTTGTTGACCGCGAGCACCACCCGGCGGATGCCCAGCATCGACACGAGCAGCGCGTGGCGCCGGGTCTGCCGGCTCAGGCCCTTGCGGGCGTCGACGAGCAGGACCGCAACCTCGGCGGTCGAGGCGCCGGTCGCCATGTTGCGGGTGTACTGCTCGTGGCCGGGGGTGTCGGCGACAATGAAGGAGCGCCGCTCGGTCGAGAAGAACCGGTAGGCGACGTCGATGGTGATGCCCTGCTCGCGCTCGGCCTGGAGGCCGTCGACGAGGAGGGCGAGGTCGAGCTCGGCCCCGCGGGTGCCGTGGCGGCGCGAATCGCGCTCGAGCGCGCCGACCTGGTCGTCGAAGATCTGCTTCGTGTCGTGCAGCAGGCGCCCGATCAGCGTCGACTTGCCGTCGTCCACCGAGCCGCAGGTGATGAACCGCAGCACTTCCTTGCGCTGGTGGGCGGCGAGAAAGGTCTCGTAGCCGAATGCGCGCGTGGATTGATGAACGGTCATCAGAAGTAACCTTCCTGCTTCTTGCGCTCCATGGCGCCGGCCCCGTCCTTGTCGATCGCCCGGCCCTGCCGCTCGGAGGTGCGGGCCGCGAGGGTCTCGCCGATGATCTCGGGCAGGCTCGCGGCGGAACTCTCGACCGCCCCGGTCAGCGGGTAGCAGCCCAGCGTCCGGAAGCGGACCAGCCGCGTCTCCGGCGTCTCGCCGGGCTCGAGCGGCAGGCGCTCGTCGTCCACCATGATCCACTGCCCGTCGCGCCGCACCACGGGGCGCTCCGCCGCGTAGTAGAGCGGCACGATCGGGATCTGTTCCTGCGCGATGTAGAGCCAGACGTCGAGCTCGGTCCAGTTCGACAGCGGGAAGACCCGCAGGCTCTCGCCGCGCCGCTTGCGCATGTTGTAGAGGTGCCAGGGCTCGGCGCGCTGGCGCTTGGGATCCCAGCGGTGCTGCGCGGTGCGCAGGGAGACGATGCGCTCCTTGGCCCGCGAGGCCTCCTCGTCGCGCCGCGCCCCCCCGAAGGCGGCGTCGAACCTGTGCCGGTCGAGGGCCTGCCGCAGGGCCTGGGTCTTCATCACGTCGGTGTGGACCTCGGAGCCGTGGCTCACCGGCCCGATGCCGCGGGCGAGCCCGTCCGGGTTGGTGTGGACGATGAGGTCGAGGCCGAGCTCCTTCGCGCGCCGGTCCCGGAAGGCGATCATCTCGCGGAACTTCCAGGTGGTGTCGACGTGGAGCAGCGGGAACGGCAGGCGCCCGGGCGCGAAGGCCTTGAGGGCGAGGTGCAGCAGGACCGACGAGTCCTTGCCGATCGAGTAGAGCATCACCGGGTTCTCGGTCTCGGCGACCGTCTCCCGGATGATGTGGATGCTCTCGGCCTCGAGGCGCTGGAGGTGGGTCAGGCGCGGGAGGTCGGGCGTGCGGCTCTTGAGGGCGGCGCTCATGCGGCCAGCTCCGGGTTGGAGGATCGTGACACTGGGCCCTGGGGCTGCGCCTGCTCGACGGCGCGCGGATCCCCGGCGCGGGCGGCCCCCTCGAAGGCCGGCGCCTCCCGGCCGGCCGCGACCACGTGCAGGCCGCACTCCTTCTTGTCCGCCTGCTCCCACCACCAGCGGCCGGCCCGCTCCGGCTCGCCGACCTTCACGGCGCGGGTGCAGGGCGCGCAGCCGATCGACGGGAAGCCGCGGTCGTGCAGGACGTTGTAGGGGACGTAGTTCCGGTGGACGAGGTCCGCGACGGCCTCGCGCGTCCAGTCGGCCAGGGGGTTGAGCTTGATCAGGCCCCGGGCGGCGTCGGCCTCGGCCAGCGGCGTGTCGGCGCGGTTCGCCGACTGGCCCGCGCGCAGGCCCGTGAGCCAGCCCGCGGCGCCCGCGAGCGCGCGGCTTAGCGGCTCGACCTTGCGCAAGCCGCAGCAGGCCTGGCGCGCCGCGACCGAGTGGCGGAATCCGTTGATGCCGGATTGCGCCACGAAGTGCTCCTCCGCCTCGCGCTCGGGCGCGTAGGCCGGGATGCGGAAGTCGTAGGCCGCCTCGGTCTCGGCCCAGACGTCGTAGGTCTCGGGAAACAGCCGGCCGGTGTCGAGGGTCACGATCTCGGCCCGCGAGCGCGCCAGGCGCAGGGCGTGGGTGAGGGCCTGGTCCTCCAGGCCGAAGCTCGTGGTGAAGACGAGGCGTCCCTCCACCGCCGCGTCGATCAGCGCGAGGCGCTCGGGCAGGGCGAGCGGGCGGAGGCGAGTGGCCAGATCCTGGGCCGCGCTGTCGAGGGAGAGGGTCATGGGGAGGCCGCGGAAAGGCTGCTTGTCGTGATGGGTAACTGTTCGCTATACCGAACAGTGTCAAGGCATGGCTGGGCTGTGCGCCCGGTGATTTTTCGGGGTGCCGGGCCGGCCCGCGGCGGGATCGGGCGGCCCGCGCGGCCCCGAACGGCCTACTGAGAGAATAATCATCTTAGCGTACCGCGGGAGCCGAAAAGCAACTTCTCGCGAACCCGGGAGTCAGGCGGTGGACGCCATCGATTTGAAGATTCTGGCCCTGCTCCAGAACGACGCGACCCTGTCGATCGCCCAGATCGGGGAGCGCGTCGGCCTGTCGCAGACGCCGTGCTGGAAGCGCATCCAGCGCCTGGAGGCCGACGGCGTCATCGACCGGCGCGTCGCCGTGCTCGATCCGGTCAAGCTCGGCCTCGGCCTCACGGTGTTCGTCTCCGTCGAGACCAACGACCATTCCCGCGGCTGGCTCGAGCGCTTCGCCGCCGAGGTCTCGGCCATGCCGGAGGTGCTGGAATTCTACCGCATGGCCGGGGACGTCGACTACATGCTGCGCGTGGTCGTGGCCGACATGCAGGCCTACGACACGTTCTACAAGAACCTCATCGCGGTCCTGCCGCTCAAGAACGTCACCTCCCGGTTCGCCATGGAGAAGGTGAAGAGCACGACCGCGCTCCCGCTGCCCTCCGCGCCCTTCACCCTGCCGGTCGCGGCTGCGGCGGCCGGCGGAAAATAATATTCTCTCCTAGACCGGGGGCGCGACAACAACGATCTCCCGATGCCGCGTTCTTCAAAAAGAACATTTTGGTTGACTCCCGGCCGGCGCGGACACATCTGTGCGGGCATGTCTCGCCCCGCGCTCCTTCCCCGCACGGCTCCCTTCGGCGACGCCGAGCGGGCCCATCTCGACGCCGCCCTCGGCTCCACGACGGCGCTCCAGCGCGCGTGGCTCGCGG
Organism: Methylobacterium crusticola; assembly: GCF_003574465.1. Classification (GTDB taxonomy): domain Bacteria; phylum Pseudomonadota; class Alphaproteobacteria; order Rhizobiales; family Beijerinckiaceae; genus Methylobacterium; species Methylobacterium crusticola. The sequence goes on along the minus strand of NZ_QOWC01000005.1, from coordinate 32,674 downwards.
GTTTCCTCGCCGGCCTCGACGCCGCCGCGGGCGTGCCGGCGGCGGCCGAGACGGCGCAGCCCGCCGCTCCCCCGCGGGCGGCCGAGCCGCTGACGATCCTGTTCGCGAGCGAGTCGGGCAACTCGGAGAAGCTCGCCGGCGACATCGCCAAGCTCGCCCGCAAGAACGGCTTCAAGCCGAGGGTCGTGGACTTCGCCGACCTCGACGTCGCCTCCCTGGCCCGGGAGAAGCGCCTCGTGGCGATCGCCGCCACCTGGGGCGAGGGCGAGCCGCCTGCGCGGGCGGTGCGGGCCTACGGCGAGCTCCTGGGGGACGGCGCGCCGCGCCTCGAGGGGGTCGAGTTCGGGGTGCTCTCCCTCGGCGACACCTCCTACGCCGAGTTCTGCGCCGTGGGGAAGCGCCTCGACGCCCGCCTCGAGGAGCTCGGCGCCAGGCGCGTGCTGCCCCGGGTCGATTGCGACCTCGACTTCGACGCCCCGGCCGCCGCCTGGATCAAGGACGCCCTGAAGGCCCTGACCCCGGCCGAGCCCGCCGGCAACGTCGTGTCGGTCGATTTCGCCCGGGCGGCCGGCGCCGAGGCCGAGGAGGCCGAACTCAGCCGCGAGCCGGTCACCGTCGAGGTGATCGAGCACGTCAACCTGAACTCGTCGCGCTCCGACAAGGAGACGATCCACCTCGCCCTCGCCTTCGAGGACGGCGCGCCCGCCTACGAGCCCGGCGACTCGCTCGAGCTCTACCCCGAGAACGATCCCGCGCTGGTCGACGAGATCCTGGCCGCCACGGGCCTCCAGGGCGACGCGGCCCTGCGGCAGGCGCTGCTCGCCGAGCGCGACGTCACGACGCTCTCGGCCGCCACCATCGAGCGGTTCGTCAAGGCGACCGGCCACGTCGAGGCGCGCCGGCTCATCGACAGCGGCGAGGCCCGGGCCTGGATCGAGGGCCGCCACCTCATCGACCTGATCGAGACCTACCCGGCCGCGCTCACGGCGCAGCACCTCGCCGACATCACGCGCCCGCTGCCGCCGCGGGCCTACTCCATCGCGTCCTCGCGGCGGGAGGTCGGGGACGAGGCGCACCTGACGATCGCCGCGGTGCGCTACGCCACCCACGGGCGCGACCGCGCCGGCGTCGCCTCGGTCCACGTCGCCGACCGCATCCGCACGGGCGCCCGCCTGCGCGTGCGGATGAAGCCCAACAAGCACTTCCGGCTGCCGAAGGACCCGGCCACCGACATCATCATGGTGGGGCCCGGCACCGGCGTGGCGCCGTTCCGGGCCTTCGTGCAGGAGCGCCGCGCCAGCGAGGCGCCCGGCCGGTCGTGGCTGTTCTTCGGCGACCGGCACTTCACCCACGACTTCCTGTACCAGCTCGAGTGGCAGGAGGCCCTGGAGGACCGCTCGCTCACCCGCATCGACGTCGCCTTCTCGCGCGACCAGCCCGAGAAGGTCTACGTCCAGGACCGGCTCTGGGAGCGCCGCCGCGAGGTGGTGGAGTGGCTCGAGGGCGGCGCGCACCTCTACGTCTGCGGCGACGCCAAGGCGATGGCCAAGGACGTGCGAGCGACCCTGGTGCGGGCCTACGCGGACGTGCGCGGCCTCGCGCCGGAGGCGGCCGAGGCCGCGGTGGCCGGCCTGGAGCGGAACCACCGCTACCAGCAGGACGTCTACTGAGCCCTGCTGCCGCCTGAGGGGCGTTCGGGATCGACGTCCCGCCGCCCCCGCCCGCCACGATCCCGGCCGGCCGCTTCCCCGCGGAGCACCGCCCGCCGGCCGCGCCCCTCCCGCCCCCGCGAGAGGGGTTCCCCGCACCTCACCCGGCTCCGCCCGGGGCCGAGGGCCGGGGCCGCCCCCCGCCCTGCCTTGGGGCGACCGAACGGACACCACGATGGCCAACCGCGAGACCGCCGACACCCCCGCCGACCGCGCCTACGAGACGCCGCCGACCGAGCGCCCGATCACCGACGCGGAGGCGGCCAGGGCCGCCAAGCTCTCGGCCAACGAGCACATCAAGATCGCCAGCGGCTACCTCCGCGGCACCCTGGCGGCGGGGCTGCTCAAGAACGCCACGGGCGCGATCTCGGACGATGACGGGCAGCTCGTGAAGTTCCACGGGATGTACCTGCAGGACGACCGCGACCTCCGGGCCGAGCGCACCCGCAAGAAGCTCGACAAGGCCTACGCGTTCATGATCCGCCTGCGCATCGCCGGCGGGGTGGTGACGCCCAAGCAGTGGCTGGTGCTCGACGACATCGCCCGCACCTACGCCAACGGCACCCTGCGGGCGACGACGCGGCAGACCTTCCAGTACCACGGCGTCATCAAGTCGAACCTGAAGCGCACGATGGCGGCGATCGACGGGGCGCTGCTCGACACCATCGCGGCCTGCGGCGACGTCAACCGCAACGTGATGGCGGCGACGAACCCGGCCCAGACCGGCGCCCACGCGGCCGCCTACGAGCTCGCCCGGACGATCTCCGATTCGCTCCTCCCGAAGACGAGTGCCTGGCGGGAGATCTGGCTCGACGGCGAGCGCGTCGTCGGCGGCGAGGACGCGGCCGAGGTCGAGCCCGTCTACGGGAAGACCTACCTGCCCCGGAAGTTCAAGACGATCGTGGCGGTGCCGCCCTCGAACGAGGTCGACGTCTTCGCGCACGACCTCGGCTTCATCGCCATCCTGGACCGGAAGAACCGGCTGACGGGCTGGAACGTCACGGTCGGCGGCGGCATGGGCATGACCCACGGCGAGACCGACACCTTCCCGCGCACCGCCGACGTGATGCTGTTCTGCGAGCCCGGCGACGCCCTCAAGGTCGCCGAGGCGGTGATGACCGTCCAGCGCGACTGGGGCAACCGCACGGTGCGCAAGAACGCACGCCTGAAGTACACGATCGAGCGCTACGGCCTCAAAGCCTTCCGGGCCGAGGTCGAGCGGCGGATCGGCCGGGCCTTCAAGGACCCGAAGCCGTTCCGGTTCGAGGGCAACGGCGACCGCTACGGCTGGGTCGAGGGCGAGGACGGCCGCCACCACCTGACCCTCTACGTCGCCTCCGGCCGCATCAAGGACGTCCCGGACGGCCCGCAGATCCTCTCGGGCCTGCGCCGGATCGCCGAGGTGCATCAGGGCGACTTCCGCCTGACCGGCAACCAGAACGTCATCGTCGCCAACGTGCCGGCCGATCGCAAGGCGGAGATCGACGCCCTCGTGGCGGAGTACGGCCTCGCCACGGGCGCCGGGGCGCTGCGCCGCAACAGCCTCGCCTGCGTCGCCCTGCCGACCTGCGGGCTGGCGCTCGCCGAGAGCGAGCGCTACCTGCCGGACCTCGTGGGCGAGCTCGAGGCGAGCCTCGCGGCGCACGGCCTCGCCGAGGACGAGATCACGATCCGGATGACCGGCTGCCCCAACGGCTGCGCCCGGCCCTACATCGCCGAGATCGGCCTCGTCGGCCGCGGGCCCGAGCGCTACAACCTCTACCTCGGCGCCGCCTTCGACGGCTCGCGCCTCGGCAAGCTCTACGCCGGCGACCTGCCGGCGGCGCAGATCCGCGCGACCCTGGACCCGCTGTTCGCGGCCTACGCCCGGGAGCGCCGGGCCGGCGAGCGCTTCGGCGACTTCCTGGTCCGCGCCGGGCACGTCGAGCGGACCGTCAACGGGCCGGACTTCCACGACCGCACGGGCCCGCAGCGGGCAGTGGCGTAGGCCGCCGGCGGCGCGCCCGCCGACGTCCCGGGAGACGGCGCCCCGGGGGATGTCGGCGCGGCGCGGGCCCGGCCTCAGGCGGCGTCGAGCTCCCGCACGATCGCCGCGATGACCCGCGAATCCGTCGGCTCGACCGGCGTGGCGAAGCTCGCGGCGAGGTGGCCGTCCCGGCCGACCAGGTACTTGTGGAAGTTCCAGCGCGGCGTCTCGGCCGGCTTCTCGGCGGCGGCCCAGCGGTAGAACGGGTGCGCGTTCGGCCCCGTGACGGCGGTCTTCATCACGACCGGGAACGTGACGCCGTGGGTCTTGCGCGCCGCCTCCGCGATGGCCTCACCGTCAAGGGGCTCCTGGTGGCCGAAATCGCCGGACGGCACGGCGATCACCGTCAGGCCGCGCGGGCCGAAGCGGGTCCAGAGCTGCTGCAGGCCGGAGAATTGCGGGGCGTAGCCGCAGGCCGTCGCGGTGTTCACGACCAGGACCGGCTTGCCCGCGAGGTCGGCGAGGTTGAGCCGGCGCCCGTCGGCCTCCTCGAAGCCGAAGGCCGCGGCGGTGGCGGAGCTCTGGAGCGGCGCGGCCCGGGCGGGCAGCAGCGCGAGGCTCCCGAGCAGCGCCAGGGCCTCGCGGCGAGCGACGGGCATGGGCGGGCCTCCTCGTTGCGGCGGTGAGTCCTGCGACCATCGCGCGCGCGCGTCGCCTCCGCAAGCCCGCGCGATGCCGCCCCTGCGCGCCGGTCGCGACGCCGCAGCGGCCGGGCCCGCGCGGGCCCGACGTCCCGCTGAATATGCTCAAGCTTAGAACCCGGCCGCAAAGTCCGGGCGACCTTCTTGAACTTTCTCTCCGGGGCCACGTTGATGCACGACGCAGGACAGGGAGAGGAACGTGGCCAAGCACGAGATCCTGGATTACTTCGAGCACCGTCGCGACGGCGCCTGGGTCTGCACCAAGGCCTTCACGCTGACGACGCGCCGGGAGAGCGTGCCGATCCGGCAGGGCATGCGCTTCGATTACGGCAGCAAGATCGGGGGCATCGATCTTGCCGAATACCTGGAACAACTCGGCTCGCAGTTCGGCTCGTGACCGGCTGACGCGCGCCCCGGCGCGCGTCGCGGCCGGATTTGAGGCGAAGGTGACGCAGATGCCACACCGGCGCGGAACCTGCATCGGGCCCTTTTAACCCCGAACCGATCGGCACTATAGGCTCTGCCGATGATCCCTGCCCTGTCCGTACCTCCGCCGATCGAGGAGACCGCCCCCAACACGCGTTGCCGGATTCTGGCCACGGCGGAGCGCTTCTTCCGCGAGATCGGCTACCAGAAGACGACGGTGGCGGACATCGCCAAGACGCTGAGGATGAGCCCCGCCAACGTCTACCGATTCTTCGATTCGAAGAAGGCGATCAACGAGGCGGTGGTCGAGCGCCTGATCGGCGAGGTCGAGGCGAAGATCGCCGCCATCGCGGGCCGGCCCGGCGACAGCGCCGAGATCCGCCTGCGCGAGGTCATCGCGTTGCTGCATCGCGACGCCGCCGGCCGCTTCACGGCGCATCCGCGGATGCACGAGATGATCGAGGCGGCCATGTCCGAGAGCTGGAACGTCTGCCGCCACCACGTCGACCGCATCACCGCGGTGCTGGAGCGGGTGATCGCGGACGGGGTCGACCGGGGCGAGTTCGCGGTGCCCGACGCCGCGGTGGCGGCGCGCTGCGTCCACACGGCCATCCTGCGCTTCTGTCACCCGGTCCTGGTGGTGCAGTGCCCGGAGGATTTCGTGCCCGCCCTCGACGCCATGATCGAGTTCCTGCTCGGCGCCCTGCGGGCGCAGCGGCAGGCCTGCTGACTGTTCTGAGACGTCGAACGACGAGACGCCCCGGGCCGCGAGGGTCCGGGGCGTCTCGTCGTTCGCGAAGGGGCGCCGGGTCGACACTGCGACCCGGCGCCCCGCCGTCCTTAGTTGTTCCGGTTGCCCATCAGCGAGAGCAGGAACTGGAACATGTTGATGAAGTCGAGGTAGAGCGTCAGAGCACCGACCACCGAGACCTTCGCCGCGGTCTCGCCGTCGAAGTTGCCGTAGACGTACATCTCCTTGAGCTTCTGCGTGTCGTAGGCGGTCAGCCCGGCGAAGATCAGCACGCCGATCGCCGAGATGGCGAATTGCAGCGCGCTCGACGCCAGGAAGATGTTCACCAGGCTCGCGATGACGAGGCCGATCAGGCCCATCATCAGGAACGAGCCCATGCCCGACAGGCTGCGGCTCGTCGTGTAGCCGTAGAGGCTAAGACCCGCGAAGGCCGCCGCCGTGATGAAGAACACCTGCACCACGCTCGCGCCGGTGTAGACCAGCAGGATCGTGGACAGCGACGCCCCCATCACCGCCGCGAAGGCGAAGAAGGTGGTGCGCGCGGAGGCAGCCGACATCCGCTCCATCCGCATCGAGAAGACGAAGATGAAGGCGAGCGGGGCCAGCATCACCAGCCACTTGAAGGGGCTGGCGTACATGAACTGGCCGAAGGGCGTCAGGGCGAGCCGCCCCGCGCCCGTCTTGGTGACGGCCGCCATGTTGATGCCAAGTGCGACGAGCCCGGAGATGCCCAGGCCGACGATCATGTTGTTGTAGACGCCCAGCATGAACGCGCGCAGGCCCTGGTCGACCTCGACCTGGCTGCGGGCGTAGCCCGTGGGGGCTCCGTAACCGCTCGCGCCGCCCTGCCGGAACGGGCTGTTCTCGAATGCCATGGGAGATTCCTTCGGAAGCTCTCTAGCGTGGATGTTCCAATAGCGAGGCTCTCACGCGACCCTCGGACGCCGTGGCGTCGTGGGCAGAATATGTGAGCCTCGGCCGTCGCGCACAAGAGCGTCGTCCCGGCCCGAGGCGGGGACATCGGCCGAAAATGGCAGGTCCATCCGCCGCAGGGATGAGGAAGGATTAAAACCCCTACAGGTTTCGTAGGTACGAGGCCGGCTTCTGACCCAGGATCCGCCAAGTGCCGGCGAGTCCGAGCCCGACCGCCACCACCACCGCCAGGACCGCGGCGAGCACCGCGCCCGCGAGGTCGGGCACGAAGTCGAGCCGCATCACCCGGGTGACGATCACCCAGCCGGCGAGCGTACCGGCCCCGAGGCCGAACAGCGCGGTCGCGAGCCCCAGGGCGCCGTACTCGATCGTGTAGGCGGCGAGCAGCCGGGCCCGCGTCGCGCCCAGCGTCTTCAGCACCACGGCGTCGTAGAGCCGGGCCCGGTGTCCCGCCGCCAGGGCCCCGGCCAGCACGAACAGGCTCGCCACCAGGGCGACGGCGCTCGCCCCCCGGATCGCCAGGACGAGCTTGCCGACGAGGTCGTTCACGGCGTCGAGGGCGTCCTTGACCCGGACGCTGCTCACGGACGGGAACCGGAGGGCGGCGTCGCGCAGGATGCGGGCCTCGATGCCGGCATCCGGCCCCTCGGGCAGGGTCAGGGTGGCAAGGTCGGCGTGGGGCGCGCCCCGGAAGGTGCCGGGGGAGAACACCATCACGAAGTTGATGCCGAGGGAGCGCCACTCGACGTGGCGCAGGTTGGCGATCGCGACCGTGAGGCTGCGGCCGAGCACGTTGACCGTGACGGTGTCGCCGACCTTGAGGCCGAGGCTGCGGCCGAGCTGGTCGTCGAAGGAGACGAGGGGCGTCGCGGCCTGCGCGGGCGTCCACCACGCGCCCTGCGTGATGCGGGAGCCCTCCGGCAGGTCCTCCGCGTAGGTGATGCCGCGGTCGCCGTCGAGCACCCAGGCGGCGTCCTCGGCGGCCTTGATCTGGCCGGCCGGCACGCCGTTGAGGGCCGTGATCCGCCCCCGCATCATCGGCACCCGCTCGATCTTGCCCTGCGGGGCGGCGGCGCCGAGGAACTGGTCGAAGGCCGCCGCGTCGCGGCTCGGGATGTCGAGGAAGAACAGGCTCGGGGCCCGCGCGGGCAGCGAGCGGGTGAGCGTGCGGGTGATGTTGGCGTCGATCACGCTCAAGGTGACGAGGAGCGTGATGCCGAGCCCGAGCGAGAGCACGATCGAGGGCGTCAGGGCGCCCGGCCGGTGCAGGTTCGCGAGGGCGAGGCGCGGGGCCGGCCTCTGCGGGCGCGGCAGGCGCCGCGCGAGCGCCATCAGGCCGGTGCCGACGAGGCGCAGGAGCCCGAAGGCGAGGCCCGCCGCCGCGATGAAGATCAGCGCCACGCCGCGGTCGAAGGCCGTCGTGAGGGCGAGCGCCACGAGGCCGGCGAGGGCGGCGCCCAGGATCGCGAGGTAGCGCGTCCTCGGCCGGCGCCGGTCGGGATCGACCGCGTCCCGGAACAGGCCGGAGACGGCGATGTCGTGGGCGCGGCCGAGCGGACCGATCGCGAAGGCGAGGGCGGTGAGCACGCCGTAGGCGGCCGCCACCAGCAGCTCGCCGGGCGCCAGCCTCGGGTCGAGCGGCAGCGGCAGCACCGCGCCGAAGGCCGCCTGGAGCGCGAAGGGCAGCACCGCCCCGACCGCGAGGCCGACGGCGATGCCGAGGCCGGCGATCAGCATCACCTGGGTCAGGTAGAGCGCCACCACCTGCCCGCCCGGCGCCCCGAGGCTCTTGAGGGTCGCGATCGAGGGGCGCTTGCGGTCGACGAAGGCCCGCACGGCGTTCGCCACGCCGACGCCGCCCACCATCAGGGCGGTCAGGCCGACCAGGGTCAGGAACTGGGTGAAGCGCTCGACGCTGCGGGAGAAGCGCGGATCGGCGTTGAGGCGCGAGCGCACCTCCCAGCCCGCGTCCGGCAGCGCGCTCCGGGCCTCGGCCATCACGGCCTCGACTTTCGCGTCGGAGGCGTCGGGGAGTTGCAGGCGATAGACCCAGCGGTTGAGGCTGCCGGGCTGGACCAGGCCGGAGGCCCGCAGGGCCTCGGTCGACACGAGCAGGCGCGGCCCGAAGCCGATCCCGTTGGCGATCTTGTCGGGCTCGCCCACGAGGGCGGCGCGCAGCACGATCTGGGCCGCGCCGATGCTCAGGCGGTCGCCGGTCGTGAGGCCGAGCCGCGCCAGGAGCGCCGGATCGGCCACGGCCCCGTACGTGCCGTCGCGGGCCGCGAACAGGTCGGCGCGCGGCAGCGGCGGATCGGTCGCGAGGTCGCCGAGCACCGGGTAGTCCGGCCCGACCGCCTTCAGCTCGACGAGGGCCGCGCCCTTGTCCCCCGCCACCGCCATGGCGCGGGTGAAGGCCACCACCGAGAGGGCGCCCCGGGCCTCCAGGAAGGCCCGCTCCTGCGGGCTCGCCTCCCGGTGGATCAGCCCGAAGGTGACGTCGCCGCCGAGGATGCGCCGTCCCTCCCGGCCGAGCCCCTCCGTGAGGGAGCGCGACAGCGAGGCGACGCCCGCGATGGCGGCGACGCCGAGGGCGATGCAGGCGAGGAAGACCGCGAAGCCGCGCACCCCCCCGCGCAGCTCGCGCAAGGCCAGCCGCAGGATGAGCGGCAGGCGCCAGGGCCGTCCGGCCTCCCGGCGGGGCTCGGCACCGATGGTGGGCAGGCTTCCGTGCATCGCCTCAGGCTGCCTTTCTCAGACGGGGACCGCCGCCTCGACGAGCCCGGAGCGCAGCCGGACCGTGCGGTCGCAGAGGCGCGCGAGGCCGGGATCGTGGGTGACCAGCACCAGGGTGGCGCCGCGGTCGCGCTTCAGGGCGAACAGCAGCGCGATGATCTGGGCGCCGGTCGCCTCGTCGAGGTTGCCGGTCGGCTCGTCGGCGACGAGGATCGCCGGGTCGGGCGCCACCGCCCGGGCGATGGCGACGCGCTGCTGCTCGCCGCCGGAGAGCTGGGCCGGGTAATGGTGCAGCCGGTGCCCGAGGCCGACGCCGTCGAGCTCGCGGGCCGCGCGGGCATGGGCGTCCGGCGCGTCGGCGAGCTCGAGGGGCAGCGCGACGTTCTCGAGCGCCGTCATGGTCGGCACGAGGTGGAAGGACTGGAACACGATGCCGATGCGCCGGCCGCGGAAGCGCGCGAGCGCGTCCTCGTCGAGCCCCGCGAGGTCGGTGCCCTCCACCACGATGCGGCCCTTGTCCGGACGCTCCAGCCCGGCCATCGTCATCAGCAGGGTCGACTTGCCGGAGCCCGACGGCCCGACGAGCCCCACCGCCTCGCCGGCCGCGACGTCGAGGGAGATCCCCTTCAGGATGTGCACCCGCGCGGCGCCGCGGCCGAGGCTGAGATCGACGTCGTGGAGCGCGATCGCCGGTCCGGCGGCCTTGTCGGTCATGGGCTGGAGGCCGATCTCTTGGGGCGACCGAGGACGACGGCGCCGGAGGTGGGAGTTGGGACGAACTGACGAACGCGGGGATGCCGTCCGGCCCGATATGGTCCGCCGGACCCTGGACCGCCATGGTGGCCGCCTCGCGGCGCTCGCATTTCTGATCGTTTCGCTGGCGCCGATGTCCCTCCTCTCCCCCGCCCCGTCCCGCGCCGCCGACCGGCCCGTGCGGATCGTCGCCCTCGGCGACAGCCTCACGGCGGGCTACGGCCTGCCGGCCGACGCCGCCTTCCCGGTCGTGCTCGAGCGCGTCCTCAAGGCGAAGGGGCAGGCGGTCGCCGTCGCCAACGCGGGGGTCTCGGGCGATACCGCGACGGGCGGGCTCGACCGGATCGACTGGTCGGTGCCGGACGGGACCGACGGGGTCATCCTGGAGCTCGGCGCCAACGACATGCTCCGGGGCACCGACCCGGCCATGACCGAGGCGGCCCTCGAGGCGATCATCACCCGCCTCAAGGGCCGGGGCATCCCGGTGCTGCTCGCCGGCATGCGGGCGCCCCCGAATCTCGGCCCGGACTACGTGCGCCGCTTCGACGCGATCTACCCCGCCCTCGCGGCCCGGCACGGGCTGGTCCTCTACCCGTTCTTCCTCGACGGCATCGCGGGCGACCGGGGCCTCAACCTCGCGGACGGGCTGCACCCGACCCGGGCGGGCGTCGAGCGGGTGGTGGCCGGCATCGTGCCGACGGTCGAGGACTTCCTGCAGCGCCTGCGCAAGGGCCCGTGAGGGCCCGCGCGCACCTTGAGCGGAGGAGCCGCCATGCCGCGCCTGTTCACCGGGATCGAGGTCCCGCCCGAGATCGGCCTCGCGCTCGGCGGGCTGCGCGGCGGCCTGCCCGGCGCCCGCTGGGTCGAGCCGGCGGACTACCACATCACCCTGCGCTTCCTCGGCGACATCGACGACGGCCTGGCCGGGGAGGTGACGGAGGCCCTCGCCGAGGCGCGCTCCCGCCCCGCCCTGCCCGTCAGCCTCGACGGGCTCGCGAGCTTCGGGGGCGCGCGGCCGCACGCGCTCTACGCCCGGGTCGCCCCCGACCCGGCGCTCGACGACCTCCAGGCCGAGCAGGAGCGCCTGGTGCGCCGCCTCGGCCTGCGCCCGGAGACGCGCCGCTTCACCCCGCACGTGACCCTGGCGCGCCTCAGGCGCGGGACCGGGCCCGAGGCCGTGGCGGGCTACCTCGCGATGCAGCCGGTCTTCCCCCGCCTCGCCTTCACGGCGCGCCGGACGGCCCTGTACTCGGCCCGGGGCTCGGTGGGCGGCGGTCCCTACGTGGTGGAGGCGGCCTATCCCCTCGGCGAGGACGCGCTCTCGCCCGGGGCGTGACGCCCGGGCGCGCGGCCGCGCGCCGGGACCCGGCGGCCCGCCTCACAGCCGGCGCAGCGCCACGCTCTCGATGCGGTGGCTCGCGCCCTTGGCGAGGATCAGGCTCGCGCGCTGGCGCGTCGGCACGATGTTCTCGCGCAGGTTCAGGAGGTTGATGCGCGACCACAGCCCGTCCGCGATGCCGAGGGCCTCCTCCTCGCTCACCTCCGCGTACTTGCGGAAGTAGGAGAGCGGGTCCCGGAAGGCGGTGTGGCGCAGGCGCAGGAAGCGGTTGACGTACCAGCGGTGCAGGTCGTCCTCGTGGGCGTCGAGGTAGACCGAGAAGTCGAAATAGTCGGAGACGAACGGGATCGCGGTGCCGTCGCGCGGGAGCCGCGCGGGCTGGAGCACGTTCAGCCCCTCGACGATCAGGATGTCGGGGCGGTCCACCACCGTCTCCTCGCCCGCCACCACGTCGTAGACGAGGTGCGAGTAGAGCGGGGCGACGACGTGGCGCTTGCCGGCCTTGATGTCGGCGAGGAAGCGCAGGAGCAGCGGGGTGTCGTAGCTCTCCGGGAAGCCCTTGCGCTCCATGAGGCCGAGGCGGTGGAGCTCGGCGTTCGGGAACAGGAAGCCGTCCGTGGTGACGAGGTCGACCTTCGGCGTGTTGGGCCAGCGCGCGAGGAGCGCCTTCAGCACCCGGGCCGTGGTGGACTTGCCCACCGCGACCGAGCCCGCCACCCCGATGATGTAGGGCACCTTCACCTCGCGCTCGGCGAGGAGGAAGCGCTGGGTCGCCTTGAACAATCCCTGCGTCGCCGCGACGTAGAGCGAGAGCAGCCGCGACAGCGGCAGGTAGATGGCGATGACCTCCTCGAGGGAGATCGGGTCGTTGAGGGATTGCAGCCGCATCACGTCCTCGGCCGTGAGGGTGAGCGGCGTGTCGGCGCGCAGGTGCGCCCACTCGTCCCGGGCGAAGACCCGGTAGGGCGAGAGGTGGTCGGTCGCCTCGTCGAGGCTCGCGGCGAGCTCCTCCGGGCCGGCGGTGACCGGCGCCTCGCTCACGCGGGCCTCCGGGAGGCCTTCTCGGCCAGGCCGCCCTGCGCGGTGCGCCGCTCCAGCTCCGCCATCACGTCCTCCAGCGGCACGCCGCCCGCGGCCAGCAGCACGAGCAGGTGGTAGAGCACGTCGGCGGCCTCGCAGGCCAGCCCGGCCCGGTCGCCCTGCACCGCCGCGATCGCCGCCTCGACGGCCTCCTCGCCGAGCTTCTTGGCCGGGCGCGCCGGGCCGCCCGACACGAGCTTCGCCGTGTAGGAATCCTCCGGCGACGCGGCGGCGCGGCTCCGGACGATACGGTCGAGGTCGGCGAGGGTGAAGGCGGTCATGCGGCTGCCGGAAACTGCGTCTGCCGACCCTGGGGCAGGCAGGACCGGCCGGTCAAGCGGCGTTCAGGGATCGAGCCGCATCGCCAGGCCGGCCGCCGCCATGTGGGCCTTGGCCTCCGCCACGGTGTGCTGGCCGAAATGGAAGATCGAGGCCGCCAGCACGGCGCTCGCGCCGCCGTCGCGCACGCCCGCCACGAGGTCGTCGAGGCCCCCGACGCCGCCGGACGCGATCACCGGCACGCCGACCGCGTCGCTGATCGCCCGCGTCAGGCCGAGATCGTAGCCCGAGCGCATGCCGTCCCGGTCCATCGACGTCACCAGGAGCTCGCCGGCGCCCCGGGCCGTCACGGTGCGGGCGAACGCGACGGCGTCGAGGCCGGTCGGCCGGCGCCCGCCGTGGGTGAAGATCTCCCAGCGGCCCGGCTCGCCCGGGCCGGAGACGCGCTTGGCGTCGATCGCCACCACGATGCACTGGTCGCCGAACTTCTCCGCCGCCGCCGCCACGAAGTCGGGGTCGGCGACCGCCGCGGTGTTGATCGAGACCTTGTCGGCGCCCGCCAGCAGGAGGGTGCGGATGTCCTCGACGCGCCGCACGCCGCCCCCCACGGTGAGGGGCATGAAGCAGGCCTCCGCGGTGCGGCTCACGGCGCCGAGGAGGATGCCGCGATCCTCGTGGCTCGCCGTGATGTCGAGGAAGCAGAGCTCGTCGGCCCCGGCGCGGTCGTAGGCCTTGGCCGCCTCGACGGGGTCGCCCGCGTCCCGCAGCGCGAGGAACTGCACGCCCTTGACGACGCGGCCGTCCTTGACGTCGAGGCAGGGGATGATGCGGGTCTTGAGCACGGGCGCTCGCTCTCTAGCGGGGACGCGGGGGGCGCGGCGTCGCCGCGGTCACGGGGCGGCCGCCTCCCGGGAGGCGCGGACCCGCGCGATGGCGGCGAGCGCCTCCTTCGGGTCGATGCGGCCGTCGTAGAGGGCGCGCCCCGTGATGGCGCCGGCGAGGCCCGCGCAGTCGGGCTCGAGGATGCGGTGCACGTCCTCGATCGACGCGAGGCCCCCGGAGGCGATGACCGGGATGCGCACGGCCCCGGCGAGCGCCAGGGTCATCGGGATGTTCAGCCCCTTGAGCACGCCGTCGCGGGCGATGTCGGTGTACACGATCGCGGCGACGCCGGCATCCTCGAAGCGCCGCCCGAGCTCCTCGGCGGTGACCGTGGACGTCTTGGCCCAGCCCTCGACCGCGACGCGGCCGTCCTTGGCGTCGATGCCGACGGCGATCCGGCCGGGGAAGCGGCGGGCGGCCTCGCGCACGAAGGCGGGATCCCGCACCGCCGCGGTGCCGATGATGATCCGGGTGACCCCCTTGGCGAGCCAGCCCTCGACGGTGCGCATCTCCCGGATGCCGCCGCCGAGCTGGACCGGGATCCCGACCCGGCCCAGGATCTCGTCGACCGCCGCGGCGTTCATCGGCGCGCCCGCGAAGGCCCCGTCGAGGTCGACGACGTGGAGCCAGGCGAAGCCCTGCTCCTCGAAGGTCGCGGCCTGCGCGGCCGGATCGTCGCTGAAGACGATCGCCTGCGCCATGTCGCCCTGCACGAGGCGGACGCAGCGCCCCTCCTTGAGATCGATGGCCGGAAACAGGATCACGCGTCGTCACCACGGGCTGGGGGTTTGCGGGGGAGGAGCGGCCCTCAGGGCCGCCAGCGCAGGAAGTTCGCGATGAGCGCGAGGCCGAGCTTCTGGCTCTTCTCGGGGTGGAACTGCGTGCCCGCGACGGTGCCGCGGGCCACCATGGCGGTGACGGGCCCGCCGTAATCGCTCGTCGCCACCACGTCGGCGGGCTCCCGGGCCGCGAGGGCGTAGCTGTGCACGAAGTAGGCGTGCAGGCCGTCGTCGCCGGTCGGGATGCCGGCGAGGAGCGGGTGGGCCCGGCGCGCCACCAGGGTGTTCCACCCCATGTGCGGCACCTTGAGGCCGGGGTCCCCGGGCGTGATCGCCGCGACGTCGCCCGGGATCCAGCCGAGGCCCGGCGTGGTCTCGTACTCGAGGCCGCGGCTCGCCAGGAGCTGCATCCCGACGCAGATGCCGAGGAAGGGCCGGCCGCGCCGTTGCGCCGCCTCGTCCATCGCCTCGACCATCCCGGACACCGCGTCGAGGCCGCGCCGGCAATCCGCGTAGGCGCCGACGCCCGGCAGCACGACCCGGTCGGCGGCCGCCACCACGGCCGGGTCCGACGTCACGGCGATGCGGGCGTCGCACTCCGCCTCACGGGCCGCGCGCTCGAACGCCTTGGCGGCGGAATGCAGGTTGCCCGATCCGTAATCGATGATGGCGACGGTTCCGGCGCTCAAAGCCGAGCCTCCCTGGTCTCTCCCGCGGCGGGGCCAGGTCCCCCGGCCGCCCGCCCGCTCACCGGCCCGCCGCTCACCGGGGCGTGTCCGCCTCGGGGAAGAGCCCGAGCGCGGGGCTGCCGGCCCGCAGGTTCGGGGGCGCGACCGGCACCGGCGGGCCGGACGCGACCCGCGCGCCGTCCCCCCTGAGCCAGCGGGCGACGAGCTTGACCTCCGCCTCCCGGGCGTCCGCGGCCGTCACGGCGTCGCGGATCGGGCGGCCGCGCCGCTCGTAGGTCCAGCGCCGCAGGGACGAGGCCTCGAGCCCGATCAGCCAGGACAGCAGGAGCGCGATCGCGAAGCCGGCGCCGGGGCTCAGGCCGAGCAGGAGCCCGGCCCCCCAGGCTGCAACCTCGGCGAGCAGAACCAGGAGGCCGGCGAGCCAGAGCCGGTGCCAGAAGAACCACAGGGCCGTGAACCAGAAGGCCGGCCAGACGAAGCCGTCCCGCACCAGCCTGGCGCGGTCGAGCGCCTCGGGCGCGCCCGGATCGTCCTCGTCGGCCATGTGCAGCGTGTAGGTCGTCATCCGCTGGTCCCCTGGCCGATCGCGGCCGCCGCCTCGTCCCCGCCCCGGAGCGGGATCCGCCGCCTCAGAGCGAGCCCTTCGTCGAGGGCACCCGGCCGCCCTCGCGGGGGTCGACCTCGACCGCCTGCCGCAAGGCACGTGCCAGTCCCTTGTAGCAGCTCTCGGCGATGTGGTGCTGGTTGTCGCCGTACAGGGTCTCGACGTGCAGGGTGATCCCGGCGTTCATCGCGAAGGCCTGGAACCACTCCCGCACGAGCTCGGTGTCGAACGCCCCGATCTTCTCCCGGGCGAAGTGCGTGCGGAAGACCAGGAACGGCCGGCCCGAGATGTCGACGGCGACCCGGGTCAGGGCCTCGTCCATGGGCAGGTGCAGGTCGGCGTAGCGGCGGATGCCGCGCTTGTCGCCGAGCGCCTGCGCGAAGGCCTGGCCGAGGGCGATGCCGCAATCCTCGGTGGTATGGTGCTGGTCGACGTGGAGGTCCCCGGTCACCGCGACGTCGAGGTCGAACAGCGCGTGCCGGGCGAGCAGCGCGAGCATGTGGTCGAGGAAGCCGACGCCGGTCGCGACCGCCGCCCGGCCGGTGCCGTCGAGCGCGAGGGCGACGCTGACGTCGGTCTCGGCCGTCCGCCGGCTGACGCGGCCGGCGCGGGGGGGAGTGTCGGTCATCGGGCCTTGGCTCGCCGGAAACGGGCTGCCTTGTTAGAAGGCAGCCCGCCGAAACGCCAGGGGGCGGCGCGGTTTTACCTGCCGAGCGCCCGCGCCAGGATCGCGTCGAGCTTCGCCATCAGGGCCGGGTCGCGGTGCTCGGGCGCCGTCATGATGGCGCCGTCGAGCGCCCGGTCGGAGCGGGCCGGGCACGGCTCGTGCTCGGCCGGGAAGTCGCGGGCGAGCCGGCTCACCAGGCGGGCGGCCTTCTCGGCGTTGGCGCGTGCGACCGCGATCACCGCCGAGACCTCGACGGCCTCGTGCTCCGGGTGCCAGCAGTCGAAGTCGGTCACCATCGCGATGGTCGCGTAGGTGATCTCCGCCTCGCGGGCGAGCTTGGCCTCAGGCATGTTGGTCATGCCGATTACGTCGTAGCCCTGGCCCTTGTAGGTCAGCGACTCGGCGTAGGAGGAGAAGTGCGGCCCCTCCATGCAGACGTAGGTGCCGCCCTTGCGCACCGCGACGCCCTCGGCCTCCGCCGCCGCCAGGATCCGCGCCTGGAGGCCCGGCCCGACCGGATGGGCCATGGAGACGTGGGCGACGCAGCCGTTCCCGAAGAACGACGAGGCCCGGCCGACGGTGCGGTCGACGAATTGGTCCACCAGCACGAACAGCCCCGGGTAGAGCTCCTGCCGGAACGACCCGCAGGCCGAGAGCGCCACGAGGTCCGTGACCCCGGCGCGCTTCAGGACGTCGATGTTCGCCCGGTAGTCGATGCCCGACGGCGAGAGCCGGTGGCCGCGGCCGTGGCGGGGGAGGAACACCACCGTGGTCTGGCCGATGCGGCCGATGCGCAGGGCGTCCGAGGGCTCGCCCCAGGGCGAGGCGACCCGCTCCTCGCGCACGTCCTCCAGGCCGGGCAGGTCGTAGACGCCCGACCCGCCGATCACCCCGAGCACTGCCTTGGCCATGTGGGCCTCCTGAGCGTCGTCCCGCGACGTCGCGGGCGCCACGAGCGAGAATGATGCGCCGTCGAGGCCGGTCCGCCGCGGGACGCCGCGGCGCGCCCGGCCTTCCGCGGTCGCGACCGGGACCGCGCAGGGCCCCCCGGAGACGGGAGGCCCGGCCGAGGGGTCTCGCGCCAGGGGCCGCGCCGTGCTCAGCCGGTCTTGTGCAGCTCGGGCTGGAGCCCGTGGGTCTCGCCCCCCACGTCCGACCAGACCTTCTTCTTCACGTAGTAGAGCAGGCCGGCGAGGGCGAGCAGGAACAGGATCGCCCGGAGGCCCAGCTGCTTGCGGGCGAGCAGGTGCGGCTCGGCGGTCCACATCAGGAAGGCCGTGATGTCGCGGGAGTACTGGTCGAGGGTCTCGGGCACGACCGGATTGCCGTCGGCCGCCTTCGGGTAGGTGACCTGCCCGTCGCTCAGGGGCTTGGGCATCGCGATGATGTGGCCGGGGTAGTACGCGTTGTAGTGCCCGCCCTCCGGCACCGTCACGTCCTTCGGGGGGTTCTCCTCGTAGCCGTTGAGGAGGGCGTGGATGTAGTCGGGGCCCTGCTCGGTGTAGCCGATGAAGGGCAGCCAATCGATCAGGAACCAGAGCCCGCCGCGGGCGAAGGTGCGGGCCTTGGCCATCAGCGACAGGTCGGGGGGCGCCTTGCCGCCGTTGGCCGCCGCGGCCGCCTGGTCGTTGGGGAACGGCGCCGGCAGCTTGTCGGCCGCGCGGCCGGGCCGCTCGAACATGTCGCCGGCGTCGTTCGGCCCGTCCTTGACCTTGTACTCCGCCGCCAGCGCCTTGACCTGGCTCTCCGAGAAGTCGGGGCCGCCCTCCTCCGCCAGGTTGCGGAAGCGGACGTAGTTCATGCTGTGGCAGTTGGAGCAGACCTCGCGGTAGACCTGGTAGCCGCGCTGCAGCTGCGCCTGGTCGAAGGTGCCGAACAGGCCCGAGAAGGTCCACTTCTCGCGCGGCGGAAGGGCGCCGTGGTCCTCCGCCAGGGCGGCTGTGCCCGACAGCATCGCGGCGAGCGCGGCTGCCACGAGAGCGCGTGTTCTGATCATTCCCTCGATGCCCCTTGCGGCGTCGTCATGTGCTCGGACGTGTGAACGGGGCGGGCCGCGCCGGGTCGGCGCGGCCCGCGTCGCGGGGCCTCTCAGCCCTTGGTCGGCGGGGCCGCGGCGGCGCCGGCGGGCATGCCGGAGGATCCGACCTGCTTGCCCGGGCCGGTGACGCTCTCGAGGATCGAGCCCGGGAGGGGCTTGGGCGTCTCGAACAGCCCGACCAGCGGCATCACGATGAGGAAGTGGGCGAAGTAGTAGAAGGTGGCGATCCGGGCCGCCAGCACGTAGCCGCCCTCCGGGGGCTTCGAGCCGAGCCAGCCCAGCAGGAAGCAGCAGAAGATGAAGACCCAGAAGAACTGGCGGTAGATCGGCCGGTAGTTGGCCGAGCGCACGCGCGAGGTGTCGAGCCAGGGGGCCAGCGCCAGGATGATCACCGCGCCGAACATCAGGATCACGCCGCCGAGCTTGTCCGGCACCGCGCGCAGGATCGCGTAGAACGGCAGGAAGTACCATTCGGGCACGATGTGCGCGGGCGTCACGCCGGGGTTCGCCGGGATGTAGTTGTCGGCGTGGCCGAGGTAGTTCGGCTGCAGGAAGATCCAGTAGGCGAAGAAGGCGAAGAACACGACCGTGGCGAACACGTCCTTGATGGTCGCGTAGGGCGTGAACGGCACTGCGTCCTTGCCGGACTTGATCGGGATGCCGGTCGGGTTGTTCTGGCCGGTGACGTGCAGCGCCCAGACGTGCAGGACGACGACGCCGGCGATCATGAACGGCAGCAGGTAGTGCAGCGAGAAGAAGCGGTTGATGGTCGGGTTGCCGACCGAGTAGCCGCCCCAGAGCAGGCTCTGGATCGTGTCGCCGACGATCGGGATCGCCGCCAGGATGTTGGTGATGACGGTGGCGCCCCAGAAGCTCATCTGGCCCCACGGCAGGGTGTAGCCGAGGAACGCGGTCGCCATCATCAGGAGGTAGATGATGACGCCCAGGATGTAGAGCACCTCCCGCGGCGCCTTGTAGGACCCGTAGTAGAGGTTACGGAACATGTGCGCGTAGACGGCGATGAAGAACATCGAGGCGCCGTTGGCGTGCATGTAGCGCAGCAGCCAGCCGTAGTTCACGTCGCGCATGATGTGCTCGACGGAGTTGAAGGCCTCGGTGCCCGAGGGCTGGTAGTGCATGGCCAGCCAGACGCCGGTGACGATCTGGGAGGCCAGCATCGCCACCAGGATCGCCCCGAAGGTCCAGAAGTAGTTCAGGTTGCGCGGGACCGGGAAGGCGATGAACGAGGAATGGACCAGGCCGACGATGGGCAGCCGGGACTCGAACCACTTCGCGAGGCGGCTCTTGGGGACGTAGGTGGTGGCGTGTGCGCTCATGGGGCAGCCCGCTTCTGGTTTGGCTCAAGGATCGGCGGTCAGGCGGCGGCGCCTTCGCCGATGCGAACCTTGGTGTCACCCTGGAAGGCGTAGGGGGGAATCGGCAGGTTGATCGGCGCCGGGCCGCGGCGTACCCGGCCCACGGCGTCGAACTGCGAGCCGTGGCAGGGGCAGGCCCAGCCTTCGAAGTTGCCCTGGTGGCCGATCGGCACGCAGCCGAGATGCGTGCAGTTGCCGTAGACGACGAGCCACTGGTCGTGGCCGCCCTTGACCCTGGCCGCGAAGGTCGCGGGATCGGAGAGCTCGCCCACCGGGACCGCCTTCATGTCGGTCATCTCCTTGGCGGTGAGATGGCGCACGAAGATCAGCTTGCCGCGCCAGAACACGTTGACGATCTGCCCTTCCGTGATCGGCGACAGGTCGACGTCGATCGGAGCGCCGGCGGCGATCGTCTCGGCGTCGGGCGCCATCGAGGCCACGAACGGCCAGGCCAGCGCAGCGGCCCCGACCACGGCGCCCGCGCCGGTGGCGAGGAACAGGAAATCCCGGCGCGTGGTCCCGTGCGGATGCGCGGCGTCGGAGGGGGCGGCGGTGGTGGCCAAGTCCGGCTCTCCCGAGAAAACGTGAACGGCGACGGCCCGCAGCCGCCGTGATGACGCCGGGTGCGGACGGTCGGGAAGGGATGATCGGCGAGGTTAGGCCCTCGATCTCACGGGACCGAAGCACCACCCCGCGCAAGGGTGCAATGCGACCGGGCGTCGCCCGCGCCCAAGCTCTCTGGCACGGCCAAGCGCCGGAAGCCAGGGCGGAACGGGGCGCGAGTCCGGAGGAATTCCAGGTTTTCCTCTGCGGCGCCCCCGCCCGCGGGCCGCGCGGGCCGCGGGCGGGGGCGCCGCGCGGAGATCTCACTCGGCGGGCGCGCCGACCCGGCCGCGGACCCCCTCTGCGCTGCCGTGGCGCAGGCGCAGGACCGTCACCATGCCGACGAGGCCGACGCAGGCGATGAGGAGCAGGCCGCCCGTGAAGCTGCCGGTGTAGTCCTTGATCGCGCCGACCGCGTAGGGCGCGACGAAGCCCGACAGGTTGCCGATCGAGTTCACGACCGCGATGGCGCCGGCCGCCGCGGCGCCCGAGAGCGTCTCGGTCGGCAGCGTCCAGGTGATCGGCAGCGCCCCGA
Organism: Methylobacterium crusticola; assembly: GCF_003574465.1. Taxonomy (GTDB): domain Bacteria; phylum Pseudomonadota; class Alphaproteobacteria; order Rhizobiales; family Beijerinckiaceae; genus Methylobacterium; species Methylobacterium crusticola. The sequence continues at coordinate 11,831 of NZ_QOWC01000005.1, read as the reverse complement.
AGATGCCGAGGGCGGCGCCCGAGAACAGCACGACCTTCAGGTACGGGTCGGCGACGAGGGCCGCCCCGATGGTGCAGAGCGACGCGCAGGCGAGCGCGGCGGCGAGGTGACCCTTGCGCTCCTGCTTGGCGTCGGAGCGCCTGCCCCACCACAGCATGCCGACGGTGCCGACGGCGTACGGGATGATCATCACGAAGCCGGTCTGGCTGTTGGTCAGCCCGAACCCCTTGAAGATCTGGGGCAGGAAGAACCCGAAGGCGTACAGGAGCGCGACGGCGCCGAAATACACGATCGCGATGGCGAGCACCCGCGGGTTCATGATCTCGCGGGTGATGGGCGCGTGGCCGCCCTTGCCGGGCGCCGTCGCGTGGGCCGCCTGCTCGGCGGCGAGCTGCCGGGCGAGCCACTCGCGCTCGTCGGGGGCGAGCCAGGCCGCGTCGGCCGGGCGGTCGGTGAGGTAGAAGTAGGTGACCACCGACAGGATCACGGCGGGCAGGGCCTCGATCACGTAGAGCCACTGCCAGCCCCGGAAGCCCAGCACGCCGTCGAGATCGAGCAGCATCCCGGAGATCGGCGAGCCGATGACGCTGGAGAGCGGAATCGCCACCATGAACAGCGACACGATGCGGGCGCGGTAGGCGGCCGGGAACCAGAGCGTCAGGTAGAAGATGATGCCCGGGAAGAAGCCGGCCTCGGCCGCCCCCAGCAGCAGGCGCATCACGTAGAAGCTCGTCTCGCCGCCGATGAAGGCCATGCCGCCCGAGATCACGCCCCAGCTCAGCATGATGCGGGCGATCCAGCGGCGGGCGCCGAAGCGCTCGAGCGCCAGGTTCGAGGGGACCTCGAAGATGAAGTAGGTGATGAAGAACAGCCCGGCCCCGAGGCCGTAGGCGGTGGCCGAGATGCCGAGGTCCCGGTTCATGCTCAGGGACGCGAACCCGACGTTGACCCGGTCGAGGTAGGCGACGAAGTAGCAGACGATCAGGAACGGGATCAGGCGCCAGCTGACGCGCCGGATCGTGCGGGTTTCGATGTCGCTCATGGTGGGGAACCTCCCGGCCCGGGTCTGACGGCCCGGCTGACCTAGCGGGATTGGCCCGATTGCACCGGCTTGGCAAGCCGGGATCGGCAAGCCGGGAGGTGCGAGGGAGCGGATTCCTTGGTCCCGCCGCGCCGGCCTTGTGGTGGGGGCCGCTTTCGGTCTAGTGCTCGCGTCCCCCGCCGCTGGTGCGCTGCAACGAAGTGCATGCCCGCGCGTTCGCCCGTGTCGGCGGGGCGGAAGTCCCGTTCCGGAGGGGTCGCGACGCCCCGTTCCGGCGGGGCCGGACGGCCCCGTTGCAGGAAGCCTGGATTCGCCATGGTCACGCCACGCCGAGACAGCGGCCGCGATCGCCCGTCCCTCACCGGAGCCCGGGTGCTCATCGTCGAGGCCCGCTACTACGAGGACATCGCCGACGAGCTCCTGAGCGGCGCCCGGGCGGTCCTCAGCGCCGCCGGCGCCGAGGCCGTGGTGGCGACGGTGCCGGGGGCGCTGGAGGTCCCCCAGGCCGTGGCGATCCTGCTCGAGGCCGCGGCCCGCGCGCGCAAGCCCTACGACGCCGTGGTGGCGCTCGGCTGCGTGATCCGGGGCGAGACCGGGCACTACGACATCGTGGCGGGGGAGAGCGCCCGGGCGCTGATGGACCTCTCCGTGATGCTGCGCCTGCCCCTGGGCAATGGTATCCTGACCGTCGAGACCGAGGCGCAGGCCCTCGCCCGCGCCCGGGTCGCCGAGATGAACAAGGGCGGGGGCGCCGCGGAGGCCGCCCTCGCGGTCCTGGCCCTGCGGCGGGCCGAGGACGCGGAGCGCCAGGACCGCACCATCGGCTTCGCGCCCCGCCGGGATCCGGAGAAGGCTTGAGATGAAACCCGCCGAGCGCAGCGGCGCCCGCCTGGCCGTGGTCCAGGCGCTCTACGAGATGGAGATCTCCGGCAAGGGCGTGATCGAGGCCCTGGCGGAGTTCGAGGCGTTCTGGATCGGGCAGGTCATCGACGGGGTCGAGCACCCGCCCGCCGAGCCCGCCTTCTTCCGCGACCTCCTGCGGGGCGTGGTCGAGGAGCAGCGCACGATCGACCAGCAGCTCGACGGGGCCCTCACGGCGGGCTGGCCGCTGCGGCGGATCGAGGCGGTGCTGCGCGCCATCCTGCGGGCCGGCGCCTACGAGCTGATCTACCGCCGCGACGTGCCCGTCCGGGTGGCGATCTCGGAATACGTCGACGTCGCCCACAGCTTCTACGCCGGCGACGAGCCCGGCCTCGTCAACGCGGTGCTCGACAGGGTCGCCCGCGCGGGCCGGGCCCAGGAGCTCGACGGCGCGCCCCGCGACGGCGGCCGGGCCGGCTGAGCCGCGGCCGGCCGAAGCTCCCGGGGCCGCCCCCGGGCGGCGTGACCCGGGGCGGCAATGCCCGGGACCGCGCCGGCCCGATCGTCCCGGTCCCCGCGACCGCCAGCACGCGAGACGTTCCGAGATGGCGCGCCCCGACCTCCCCCGCCCGACCGAGGACGAGCTGATCGCGCGCTACTTCGCGCCCCTGGCGGGCCCCGGCGGCCTGGCCCTCCGCGACGACGCCGCCCTGCTGGCGCCGCGGCCGGGCCACGACCTCGTCCTCACCACCGACGCGGTGGTGGCCGGCGTGCACTACTTCCCGGACGACCCGCCGGCCTCGGTGGCCTGCAAGGCGCTCGGCGTGAACCTCTCGGACCTCGCCGCCAAGGGCGCCGAGCCCCGGGGCTTCCTCCTCACCCTGGCGCTCGCGGACGACTGGGACGAGGCCTGGATCGCCGGGTTCTGCACCGGCCTGAGCGAGGCCGCCGCCCTGTCCTCCTGCCCGCTCCTCGGCGGCGACACCGTGCGGTCGGGAGGGCCGACCCTCGTCGGGATCACGGCCCTCGGCGAGGTGCCGGCCGGCCGGATGGTGCGCCGGCCGACCGCCGCCGCGGGCGACCGGCTGCTCGTCTCCGGCACGATCGGGGACGCCGCCCTCGGCCTCGCGCTGCGGCGGCGGCCCGCGCCGGCCTGGGCCGCCGCCCTTCCCCTCCCGGCCCGCGCGAGCCTCGTCGACCGCTACCTGCACCCGCGCCCGCGGCTCGCCCTCGCGGGCGCGCTCGGCCGCCACGCCCGGGCCGCCATGGACGTCTCGGACGGGCTCGTGGGCGACCTCGCCAAGATGATGCGGGCGGCGCACCTGAGCGCCGAGGTCGAGGTCGCGGCGGTGCCGCTCTCGGAGGCGGCGCGGGCCGCGCTCGCCCTCGACCCCGGGCTCCTCGACGCGGCGCTGACCGGCGGGGACGATTACGAGATCCTGTGCGCGGTCCCGCCCGGCGCGGTCGCCGGGATCCTGGGCGAGGCCGGGGACGCGGGGGTGCCGCTCACGGCGATCGGCACCGTGCGGGAGGGCGGCGGCGCGCCGACCTTCCGGATGCCGGACGGGCAGCCCCGCACCTTCCGGACGGGCTCCTTCAGCCACTTCTGACGGGGGCCGCTCCGGGCCGACGCCCCGGAGCGGCCGTTCGGGTCCGAAAGTCTGCCGGGAGGAAGCTTAAGAGCGTTTGCGCTCGCCGTTGAAGTTTGGCACTCAAGTGACCCGCAAGGACCGCGCGTCGCCGCGCGGCCCTGCTCACACGGGGAGGGAGGCCCGCCACGGACGGCCGCACGCCATGACAGGCCGTCAGCCGTCGCGGGAACGCGCCCGACATCAAGGACGGTAGAATGACCGCACTCCTGCTCATCATCCTGGGCGGCCTCTGTGCCGTCGCGTACGGTATCTTCACGATCAACGACGTCATGCGGCGCGACGCCGGCACGCAGCGCATGCAGGAGATCGCGGGCGCGATCGCCGAGGGCGCGCAGGCCTACCTGCGGCGCCAGTACGCCACCATCGCGGTGGTGGGCGTCGTGCTGTTCGCGCTCCTCGCCTGGTTCCTGGGCCTCAAGGTCGGGATCGGCTTCGTGATCGGCGCGGTGCTGTCGGGCGCCGCCGGCTTCATCGGCATGAACGTCTCGGTCCGGGCGAACGTGCGCACCGCCCAGGCGGCGACGCAGTCCCTCGGGAGCGGCCTCGACGTCGCCTTCAAGTCGGGCGCCGTCACCGGCATGCTGGTGGCCGGGCTCGCGCTCCTCGGCGTCGCGTTCTACTACACCTACCTGACGCGCTTCGCCGGGCTCGCGCCGTCCAGCCGCGAGGTGATCGACGCCCTCGTGGCGCTCGGGTTCGGGGCCTCCCTGATCTCGATCTTCGCCCGCCTCGGCGGCGGCATCTTCACCAAGGGTGCCGACGTCGGCGGCGACCTCGTCGGCAAGGTCGAGGCCGGCATCCCGGAGGACGATCCGCGCAACCCCGCCACGATCGCCGACAACGTCGGCGACAACGTCGGCGACTGCGCCGGCATGGCGGCCGACCTGTTCGAGACCTACGCGGTGACCCTCGTCGCCACCATGGTGCTGGCGGCGATCTTCTTTGCCGGCCAGACCGACGTCGGCGGGCGCAACGTCCTCGAGACGATGCTGATCTACCCAATGGCGATCGGCGCGGCCTGCATCGTCACCTCGATCATCGGCACCTTCTTCGTCCGGCTCGGCGCCAACCAGTCGATCATGGGCGCCCTCTACAAGGGGCTGATCGGCGCCGGCGTGCTCTCGATCGCGGCGATCGCGGGCCTGAACTTCGTGATGTTCGGGGGCTTCGCCACCCAGTTCACCACCACGACGGGCGTCACCTTCACGTCGCTGAGCCTGTTCCTGTGCGCGGTGGCGGGCCTCGTGATCACGGCCCTGATCGTGGTCATCACGGAGTACTACACCGGCACCAACTTCCGGCCGGTCAAGTCGATCGCCCACGCCTCGGTGACCGGCCACGGCACCAACGTGATCCAGGGGCTCGCGATCTCCCTCGAGTCGACGGCGCTGCCGGCGCTCGTGATCGTCGCCGGCATCATCGCGACCTACTCGCTCGCGGGCCTGTTCGGCATCGCGGTCGCGGTCTCCGCCATGCTGGCCCTCGCCGGCGTCGTGGTGGCGCTCGACGCCTTCGGGCCGGTCACCGACAATGCCGGCGGCATCGCCGAGATGGCCGGCCTGCCCAAGGAGGTGCGCAAGTCCACCGACGCCCTCGACGCCGTGGGCAACACCACCAAGGCGGTGACCAAGGGCTACGCCATCGGCTCGGCGGGCCTCGGCGCCCTGGTGCTGTTCGCGGCCTACACGTCGGACCTGAACTACTTCATCCAGAACGCGTCCCCGACCCAGTACCGCTACTTCCAGGGCCTGACCGTCGACTTCTCGCTGTCGAACCCCTACGTCGTCGTCGGCCTGCTGCTCGGCGGCCTGATTCCGTTCCTGTTCAGCGGCATCGCCATGACGGCGGTCGGCCGGGCGGCCGGCGCGGTCGTCGAGGAGGTGCGGCGCCAGTTCCGCGAGAAGCCCGGGATCATGAAGGGCACGGAGCGGCCCGATTACGGCCGGGCCGTCGACATGCTGACCCGGGCGGCGATCAAGGAGATGGTGGTGCCGTCCCTGCTGCCGGTGCTGTCGCCGGTGGTGCTGTTCTTCGCGATCCAGCTCATCGCCGGCAAGGCGCAGGCCTTCGCGGCGGTCGGCGCGATGCTGCTGGGCGTGATCCTGACCGGGCTCTACGTCGCGGTCTCGATGACCTCGGGCGGCGGCGCCTGGGACAACGCCAAGAAGTACATCGAGGACGGGCATTACGGCGGCAAGGGCTCGGACGCCCACAAGGCGGCCGTGACCGGCGACACCGTCGGCGATCCCTACAAGGACACCGCCGGGCCCGCCGTGAACCCGGCGATCAAGATCACCAACATCATCGCGCTGCTGCTCCTGGCGATCCTGGCGCACAGCTGATGAGAGCCGACCCGGCTTTCCGCGGCCGGACACCAAAGTTCCGCACTGCAACAACCTAGAGTGATGAAGGGCCGCCATCTCGATGGCGGCCCTTCGACGTTGCAACCGAGGCGATCACTTCTCCTGCGGCTCCGCCTGGGCGCGCGCAGGGGGGAGGGCCGCTTCCGGCCGCGTGCTCCACAAGGCCGATGCCAAGCCGACATTCGCAAGCGCGAGCGCCGCAAGGAGAGCGTAGGCCGTGTCGGGGCCGCCGTAGGTGAGCGCCACGGCGCCCAAGGACGGAGCGAGGGCCTGGGCGACGAGGCCCGGTCGCGCAAGGCGGCCGACCAGCACCGGGTAGCGCTCCGCGCCGAAGAGGGCGAGCGGCACCGTGCCCCGGGCGATGGAGTAGATCCCGTTGCCGGCCCCATACAGGACCAGGGCGACGGCGACCGCCGGGATGCCCGCCACCAGGATGGCCAGCCCGAGCGCCACGAGGACCATGGCGACCGTCAGCGTCCAGAGCGGGTGGTGCCGACCCTTGGTGGCCATCTCGACGATGCGGGCGCCGACCTGGGACGGCCCGATCAGCGCTCCGTAGGACACCGCGGCGGCGAGCGCCACGCCGCGCGCCTGCAGCAGCGCGATCAGGTGCACCGAGACCAGCGTCATCACGGTCCCGCCCAGGACCAGCACGCCGGCCATCAGCAGGAAGGCGCGCCGCTCGCGCCGCGTCAGCGGCTCGCATTGCCCGCGTGCGCCACTCGCGCCAGGCGCGGCCGCGGGCACCGGCGGGACCAAGCCGAGCACCAGCGGCAGGGTCACGGCGAGGTGCAGCCCGGCATAGGCGAGGCACGTGCCCCGCCAGCCGACCTGCTCGACGAGGAAGGCGGAGAGCGGCCAGCAGACCGTGCTGGCGAAACCGCCCCAGAGGGTCAGCGTGGTGATGGCGGGACGCGCCTCGGCGCCGTAGAGCCGCCCGAGGGTGGCGAAGGCCGGGTCGTACAGGCCGCACCCCATGCCGAGCCCGAGGACGAGCCATCCCGCCAGGAACGTCGGCAGGTTCGGCGCCAGGCCGATCACGACGTGGCCCGCCGCCAGCAGCAGGGCGGCGAGCGCCAGCACCGGGCGCCCGCCGCGCCGATGGATGGCGGTTCCGACCCGGGGCGAGGCGATGGCCGCCACCAGGAGCCCGATGGACAGGCCCCCGACCACCCAGGAGAGCGGCCAGCCGGTGTCGGCCGCGATGGGCCCGGCGAGCACCGCCGGCAGGTAGAACGAGGAACCCCAGGCGAGGATCTCCACCACGCCAAGGGCCGAGATGACGGTCATCCGGTTGCGGGCGCTCATGCCGGCACGCCGCAGAAGGACGTCGATGCCGAGCGTCGCGCCGGTGCCGGCGGACAGCAGGTTCCCGCCGCAGCCGGGGCCGGAACGCCGCAGCATCCGTCCGCATCGGCGTCGCCCCGGGACGTCGCGCACACCCCGGTCTGCGGCAGGACCAGGCGCACGTCATCGGCGGCGGCGAGGTCTCCCGCCAGCGCGGCCGCGACCGAGCGGACCTGCTCGTACCCCGTCAGCATCAGGAAGGTCGGAGCCCGGCCGTACGACTTGATGCCGACCGTATAGAAGCCGGGTTCCGGGTGGGATACCTCGCGGTGGCCGTGCGGCCGGACCGAGCCGCAGGAATGCAGGTTCGGGTCGATCAAAGGCCCGAGCGCCCTGACGCTTTCCAGACAGGAATCGAGGTCGAGGCGCAATTCCCGCGTGAGGGCGAGGTCGGGGCGCTGCCCGGTCGCGGCGACGACCCTGTCCACCGGCCCGAGGGTGCGGGGCCCCTCCGCGGTGATGCCGTCGACCAAGAGGCGTTCGCGGCACCTCCGCACGGACGTGACCGCGAAGCCCCGCGCCAGCGGGAGCCGGCAGCCGTCGACCAGGCCGCGCAGCCTGGAACCGAGGTCGCCGCGCCCGGCGAGTTCGTCCGCCGCGCCGCCCCCGTAGACACGCGACAAGTCGGTGCCGCGGGTCGCCCAGACGGCCGTCGTCCCCTCGACCTCGTCGGCGAGCCGCGCGAGGTCGAGCAGCACGTTGGCGGCGGAATGCCCCGCTCCCACCACCAGGGTGGTCCGGCCGGCATAATCGGCCCGGTCGCGACCGAGGACGTCCGGGACGCCGGTGGCGGTCCGCTCGGCGAGGTCGGCCTCGCCCTCCGCCGGCAGGCCGCTCGCGCCGAGCGGGTTCGGCTGCCCCCAGGTTCCGGACGCGTCGACGACCGCCCGCGCCAGGTCGCGGCGGGCGCCACGGCCGGCCTCGGCGATGGTCAGGACGAAGGGCACGCCGGCGCGGCCGCGGTCGCTCACCTTGTCGAGGCCGAGGCGCCCGAGCGCCGTCACCCGCGCGCCGGTCTCGATAGCGTCGGCCAGCCGGGGCGTGGCGGCCAACGGCGCGAGGTAGCGGTCGACCAGTTCGTGGCCGGTCGGGAAGGCATCCCCGGGCGGTGCGTCCCAGCCCGCCCCCTCCAGGAGCGCCCGGGCCGCCGGGTCGACGTTGTAGCGCCACGGCGAGAACAGGCGCACATGCCCCCACGCCCGCACGTGGGCGCCGACCTCCGGGCCCGCCTCGTAAACCCGCACCGGCAGGCCGCGGGCGAGGAGGTGGGCGGCCGCCGCCAGGCCGACCGGGCCGGCGCCGATGACCGCGACGGGGAGCGAAGACGTCGTCTCGGGCACGCTATCCTCCGTTGATTCCGGAATTATTGAAATAAGGAACACGGCATCAGGCCGCTTCGCCCTTCCCGGAGCAGGTCTCGTCGGCGCAGCACTCGTCCGCGAGGAAACCGACGAGGGCGTTCATGGCCGGGTAGGCGGCGCGGCAGATCAGGGTCGTCGCCTGCCGCTCCTGGGAGACCAAGCCGGTGAGGATGGATTGAGCAGGGCTGCCTCCGCGGTCCTGCGGTCAAGCCTTCGCGGCCGGTAGGACGGTGCGGGCCGCGGCGGCCCGCACCGTGACGCTCACGCTTGGCGCGAAGCCGGCTCCAAGGCCGCCCGCTGGTTCGCCCCCCGCTCGTACCAGCCCTGCGACCGGTTCACGATCCACACGACCGAGAGCATGACGGGCACCTCGATGAGGACGCCGACCACGGTGGCGAGCGCCGCGCCCGAGTTGAAGCCGAACAGGCTGATGGCGGCGGCCACCGCGAGCTCGAAGAAGTTCGAGGCGCCGATCAGCGCCGAGGGCCCGGCCACGCAATGCTGCTCCCCCGCGATCCGGTTCAGGAGGTAGGCCAACCCGGAGTTCAGGTAGACCTGGATCAGGATGGGCACCGCCAGCAGGCCGATGACCGCCGGCTGGGCCAGGATCTGCTCGCCCTGGAAGCCGAACAGCAGCACCAGGGTGGCCAGGAGCGCGACGAGCGACGCCGGCCCGAGCCTGGCGAGAAGCCGGTCGAGCGCCGGCTGGCCGCCCGAGGCCAGGAGGCTTCGGCGCACGACCTGCGCGATCACGACCGGAATGACGATGTAGAGCACCACCGACAGCACAAGCGTGCCCCAGGGCACGGTGATGGCCGAGAGCCCGAGCAGCAGGCCGACGATGGGCGCGAAGGCCACCACCATGATGGTGTCGTTGAGCGCCACCTGGCTCAGGGTGAAGTGGGGCTCGCCGCGGGTCAGGTTCGACCACACGAACACCATGGCGGTGCAGGGCGCCGCCGCCAGGATGATGAGCCCGGCGACGTAGCTGTCGATCTGGTCGGCGGGCAGGTACGGCCGGAACAGGGAGCCCACGAAGAGCCAGCCGAGCGCGGCCATCGAGAAGGGCTTCACGGCCCAGTTGATGAAGAGCGTCACGCCGATGCCGCGCCAGTGCCGGCCGACGTGGCGCAGCGAGGCGAAGTCGATCTTGAGCAGCATGGGGATGACCATGAGCCAGATCAGGACCGCCACCGGCAGGTTCACCTTGGCGACCTCGGCGCCGCCGACGGCGTGGAAGAAGCCCGGCACGACGTGGCCGAGCGCGATGCCGGCCACGATGCACAGCGCGACCCAGAGGGTGAGGAAGCGTTCGAAGGTGCTCATCGTGTCCTCAGGCGGTGGCGACGCGGCGGCCGTGCTCGTCGACGACGCGCTCGCCGTCCTCCTTCACGAACTCGCCCTGCTGGGCGGGCAGCAGGTCCAGCACCGCCTCGGACGGCCGGCACAGGCGCACGCCCCTGGGGCTCACCACGAGCGGGCGGTTGAGCAGGACCGGGTGAGCCTCGACCGCGTCGAGGAGCTGATCGTCGGTCAGCGCCGTACTGGCGAGGCCGAGCGTGGCGTAGGGCGTGCCCTTCTCGCGCAGCACGTCCCGGACCGAGAGGCCGGCGCGGGCGAGAAGTTGCTTGAGGAGCGCCCGGCTCGGGGGCGTCTTGAGGTACTCGACCACGTGCGGCTCGACCCCGGCGTTGCGGATCAGCGCCAGGGTGTTGCGGGACGTGCCGCAGGCGGGGTTGTGGTAAACGACGACGTCGAACGCCTCAGGCATGGGCGGTGTCTCCGGTGGTACGATCGCAGGCGGACAGGGCGGCGACGGCAGGAGCGCAGACCTCGGGCCGGCCCCCGCAGCAGTCGCGCATCAGGAAGGCGATCAGGTCGGACAGGCCCGCATAGGCGGCGCTGTAGATGACCGACTTGCCCTCGCGCCGGGACGTGATCAGCCCGGCATGCGAGAGCTCCTTCAGGTGGAAGGACAGGTTGGTGCTCGCGATCCCGACCTCGCTCGCCAGCGCCCCGGCGGCGAGACCGTCCGGCCCGGCGGTGACGAGCGCGCGCACGGCCCGGAGCCGGTGCTCCTGCCCGAGCGCGGCGAAGGCGGCGAGGGCTTGCCGTTCGTCCATGGCTGGTCCATCAATTCAACGATTGTTGAAACCTAGGAGATGATGGCCGCGTGGACAAGACCCAGCAACCCTTCTCCGACGGGATGCCGAACCTCTCCGAGGCGCGTTTCGAGGTCCCGACCCTCGAGCGGGTGCAGGCGTCGGTGCCGCTCGCGCACGCGCCGCGCTTCCTCATCCTCTACGGGTCGCTGCGGGAGCGCTCGTTCAGCCGGTTCCTGGCCTGCGAGGCGGCCCGGCTGCTGGAGGCGATGGGCGGCGAGGTCAGGATCTTCCACGCCCACGGCCTGCCGTTGCCCGACGACGCGACCGCCGACCACCCGAAGGTGCAGGAACTCCGGTCCCTGTCGATCTGGTCCGAGGGTCAGGTCTGGGTCAGCCCCGAGCGGCACGGCAACCTGACCGGGGTGATGAAGAGCCAGGTCGACTGGCTGCCGCTCAGCGAGGGCTCGGTCCGCCCGACCCAGGGCCGGACGCTCGCCGTGATGCAGGTCTCGGGCGGCTCGCAGAGTTTCAACGCGGTCAACGGCCTGCGCGTGCTCGGGCGCTGGATGCGGATGATCACCATCCCGAACCAGTCCTCGGTGCCGATGGCCTACAAGGAGTTCGACGACACCGGCCGCATGAAGCCAGGGCCGCTCTACGACCGGGTCGTGGACGTCTGCGAGGAGTTGATGAAGTTCACCCTGCTGACCCGCGGGCGCGCCGACTACCTCGTGGACCGCTACTCCGAGCGCAAGGAGCGGGAGCCGGACCGCTTGACGGCGGTGGCCGCCGATATCGGGTTCGTGAAGCGCTGACCCCGCCGTCGGTGTCCGGGGCCGGTCACCGCGTCGGGCCGGACCAAGCGGCTTCCGAAGTCCCGCTCCTGCTCCGGGCTCATCCGCTCCCCTTTCAGCGCCGCCCGCACTGACGGACCCGGGACGGCTACGGCTGGCGCGACGGCGCCTGCAATCGTGCGTCCGCCATGATGGCCGGCGCGCTGGCGCATGCCCGCCGGCTCCCGGAGGCGGGCCGCGGCACGACGCGGCCGGGCGCGCGCCTCCGGCGGCGGGCGCCCGGCGGGCCCGGGGCCGGTCACGCCG
>NZ_QOWC01000004.1 GCF_003574465.1 Methylobacterium crusticola | reverse complement strand
TCAAGGCCGTCCAGGATCTCCTGCCGGTCCGGAAGGACGAGCGCGGCGCCGCCGCGAAGGACGGGCGCGGCCGGCTGCGGCTCGCCTGACCGGCCGACCTGATGCGCGGGCGGCACGGCCGACCGCCATCCGCCGCCCGTCCGTCGCCTCGCCTTGCCGGGCGGGCGGCGGACTGGCAGAAGCGGCGCGCCTTGCGGCACCTCCCGCGGATCGCACAGCGGACACGATTGAGCAGATGATCGAGGCCCAGGACCGCATCCCGTCTGGCGCCCGGCCGGAGGTCGGCCCGGTGCTGGTCACCGGCGCGAGCGGATTCCTCGGGCCCGCCCTGGTGGACGTGTTCCGCGCCGCCGGCTTCCCGGTCCGGGTGCTCGTGCGGGCGACGAGCCCGCGCACCAACCTGACCTGGCCCGACGTCGCGGTGGCCGAGGGCGACATGCGCGACCCCGAGGCCGCCGCCGCGGCCATGCGGGGGATGCGCTACCTCGTCCACGCCGCGGCCGATTACCGGCTCTGGGCGCCGGACCCCGAGGAGATCGTGCGCACCAACCGCGACGGCACGCGGGTGCTGATGCGGGCGGCCCTCGAGGCCGGGGTGGAGCGGGTCGTCTACACGTCGAGCGTCGCCACCATCAAGCCGCACGACGACGGCACGCCGGCCGACGAGACCCGGCCGCTCACCCCCGAGACCGCCATCGGCGCCTACAAGCGCAGCAAGGTGGTGGCCGAGCGCGTGGTCGAGGAGATGGTGGCGCGCGAGGGCCTGCCGGCCGTGATCGTCAATCCCTCGACGCCGATCGGCCCGCGCGACGTGAAGCCGACGCCGACCGGGCGCATCATCGTCGAGGCGGCCCGGGGCAGGATGCCGGCCTTCGTCGATACCGGCCTCAACCTCGCCCACGTCGACGACGTCGCGGCCGGCCACCTCCTGGCGCTGCGCCGGGGCCGCATCGGCGAGCGCTACATCCTGGGCGGCGAGAACGTGCTGCTGTCGCGGATGCTGGCCGACATCGCGGGCCTCGTCGGCCGCAAGCCCCCGACCGTGCGGCTGCCCCGGGCGGCGGTGTACCCGGTGGCGTTCGTGTCCGAGCTCGCCGCGCGGGTCACCGGCAAGGCGCCCCTCGCCACCCTCGACGGCATCCGCATGTCGCGCTACCGCATGTTCTTCTCCGACGCCAAGGCCCGGGCCGAGCTCGGCTACGGGGCCCGGCCCTACCGCGACGGCCTCGCCGACGCCGTCGCCTGGTTCCGTCAGGCTGGATACCTCCGATGACCACCGCCACCGAGGCGCGCTCCGGCAAGTCGCACCGCGACGAGAACTTCCCGGTCGCCTCCCACCTGATCCACCCGCGCCACCGCGGCGCGATCCTGGCCTTCTACGACTTCGTGCGGGCCGGCGACGACGTCGCGGACAATGGCGGGCTCCCGCCCGAGCGCAAGGTCGCGCTCCTCGACGGGCTCGCGGCGGCGCTCGCCGGGCGCGGGCCGGACGACCCCGAGGCGGCGCCCCTGCGCGCGGCCCTGGCCGCACGCGGCCTGCCCCCGCGCCACGCCCTCGAGCTCCTCGACGCCTTCCGGATGGACGCGCGCAAGTCCCGCTACGCCACCTGGGACGAGCTGATCCACTACTGCCGCTACTCGGCGATGCCGGTCGGGCGCTTCGTGCTCGACGTGCACGGCGAGGACCCGGCCGTGACCTGGGGGCCCTCGGACGCCGTCTGCGCGGCGCTCCAGATCGTCAACCACCTCCAGGATTGCGGGAAGGATTTCCGGCAGCTCGACCGGGTGTACCTGCCGCAGGACGCCCTCGACGCCCACGGGGCGAGCGTCGCGATGCTCGGTGCCGAGCGCGCGCCGCCGCCCCTGCGGGCCGCCATCGCGGCGCTCGCGCGGCGCAGCCTCGACCTCCTCGAGGAGGGCCGCGCCCTCCCCGACCTGATCGACGACACCCGCCTGAGCCTCGAGATCGCGGCGATCCACCGGCTCGCCGTCGTGCTGGCCCGCGGCCTGACGGAGCGCGATCCCCTGAGCGAGCCGGTGCATCACGGCAAGGCCGCCTTCGCGCTCGTCGCGCTCAGGGGCGTGGCCGCCTGCCTGGCGCGCCGGCCGTTCCGCCGCCGCCTCCATCCCGTCCTCCGGGGAGCGCGCCCGTGAACGCCCGCACGACGTCCCGCCAGGCTCCCTCCGAGGGCGGCGCCTCCGAGGTCGCCCCGTCCCATGTCGGCGCCTCCCGGGAGGCCGGGGCCCGGGACGCCCCCCCGGAGGCGGCGCCCGCCCTGCCGGCGGCCGGCTCCTCCTTCTACACCGCCATGCGGCTGCTCCCGCCCGAGCAGCGCGAGGCGATGTACGCGGTCTACGCCTTCTGCCGGGCGGTCGACGACGTCGCCGACGACGGCGGTCCGCGAGAGGCGCGGGCGGCGGAGCTCGCCCGCTGGCGCGCCGACGTCGACGCCCTCTACGCCGGCACGGTCCCGCCGCGCCTGGTCGGCCTCGCCGAGCCGGTGCGCCGCTTCGGCCTCGCGCGCGAGGACTTCCAGGCCGTCATCGACGGCATGGCCATGGACGCGCAGGCCGACATCGTCGCCCCCGACGCCCGGACCCTCGACCTCTACTGCGACCGGGTCGCGAGCGCGGTCGGGCGGCTCTCGGTCCGGATCTTCGGCCTCGCCGAGCAGCCGGGCCGCGACCTCGCCCACCATCTCGGCCGCGCGCTCCAGCTCACCAACATCCTGCGCGACGTCGACGAGGACGCCGCGCGGGGACGGCTCTACCTGCCCTCGGAGCGGCTGGCGGCGATCGGGCTCGCGCACCCGACGCCCGCGGCGGCCCTCGCGCATCCGCGCCTCGGCGAGGTCTGCGCGGCCCTGGCCGACGAGGCGGAGGCGCATTACCGCGCCGCCTGGCGGGTGATGGCGGGCGCGCCGCGCAAGGCCACCAAGGCGCCCCGTTTGATGGGGGCGGCCTACCACCTGATCCTCGAGGGGCTGGTGCGGCGCGGCTGGGCCGCGCCGCGGGCCCGGGTGAGGCCCGGGAAGCTCCGGCTCGTCGGCGTCGTCCTCCGGCACGGGATCGTCTAGGCCGATGGGAACCGTCCACGTCCTCGGCGCCGGGCTCGCGGGGCTCTCCGCCGCCGTCCGCCTCGGCCTCGCCGGCCGGCAGGTCGTCGTTCACGAGGCCGCCAAGCAGGCCGGCGGGCGCTGCCGCTCGTACTTCGATCCCGCCCTCGGGCTGACGATCGACAACGGCAACCACCTGCTCCTGTCCGGCAACCGCGACGCCCTCGCGTTCCTGAAGGCCGTCGGCGCGCCGGACGACGCGCTCGCGGGGCCGGACGAGGCCGCCTTCGCGTTCGCCGACCTCGCCAGCGGCGAGCGCTGGACCCTGCGGCCCAACGCCGGGCGCCTGCCCTGGTGGGTGCTCGACGCGCGCCGCCGGGTGCCGGGCAGCCGCGCCCGCGACTACCTGGCGCCGCTCGGCATCTTCCGCGGCGCCGGCCGGGCCGCCACGATCGGCGACAGCATGGCCTGCGGGGGCCTGCTCTGGGACCGGCTCTGGCGCCCGGTGCTCCTCGCGGCCCTCAACACCGAGCCGCAGGAGAGCGATGCCGGCCTCGCCGCCACCATCCTGCGCGAGACGCTCGGCGCCGGCGGCCGGGCGTGCCGGCCCCTCGTCGCCGTCGAGGGGCTGTCGGCCGCCTTCGTCGAGCCGGCCCTGCGCTGCCTGGCGCGCCAGGGCGCCGGGCTGCGCCTGGGCCGGCGCCTCAGAGCCCTGCGCATCGAGGGGGACAGGCTCGCGGCCCTCGACTTCTCCGACGGCACCGAGACGCTCGGGCCCGACGACGCCGCCGTCCTCGCCCTGCCCGCCTGGGTCGCCTCCGACCTGATGCCGGGGCTGCGCGTCCCCGAGAGCCACCGCTCGATCGTCAACGCCCACTTCGCGCTGCCGCCCCGGGCCGGCGCGCCCCTGCTCCTCGGCGTCGTCGGCGGGCTGACCGAGTGGCTCTTCTCCTACCCGGACCGGCTCTCGGTCACGATCAGCGGCGCCGACCGCCTCCTCGACGTGCCCCGGGAGGAGCTCGCCCGCACGATCTGGGGCGAGGTGGCGCAGCTCTCCGGCTACGGCGACGCGCCCCTGCCCCGGTGGCAGATCGTCAAGGAGAAGCGTGCCACCTTCGCGGCGACGCCCCGGGAGGCGGCGCGGCGGCCGGGTGCGCGCACGCACGTCGCGAACCTCGCGCTTGCGGGAGACTGGACCGCGACGGGACTGCCCTCGACCATCGAGGGCGCGATCCGCTCGGGCGCCACCGCCGCCGCGCTCCTGGCGAATGGCGGTGCGGTTCTGCGCGGAGCCGCTTGACGGCGGGGGCCGCATCCGGGAACAGCTTGAGCGCAGGCGGCGTTTGTGCGGCGCCGCAAAGCCGGGGCATCACGGCGGCGGCCCGGGGCCGCCGCGCAAGAAGGCGGCCCGTGGCGGCCGCGCAAGAAGGCGGCCGGGGCCGCCGCACACGAGGGCGGCCCCGGCCGCCGGGTACGAGGAAGGTGACAGGGTCGTGGGCAAGGTCGAGACGCTGCAACGCAGGAGCACGCAGGACATCACCCTCGAGGATGTCGAGCGGCGGGTGTCGCTCGCGTCCCGGGCCCTGATCGGGCTCGCCAACGCCGACGGCCACTGGTGCTTCGAGCTCGAGGCGGACGCCACCATCCCGTCCGAGTACATCCTCTACCACCATTTCCGCGGCTCGGTGCCGACCGCGGAGCTGGAAGGCAAGATCGCCAACTACCTGCGCCGGACGCAGAGCGCGCAGCACCACGGCTGGTCGCTCGTGCACGACGGCGCCTTCGACATGAGCGCCACCGTCAAGGCCTACTTCGCCCTGAAGCTCGTCGGCGACGCGACCGAGGCCCCGCACATGCGCCGGGCCCGGGACGCGATCCTGAAGCGCGGCGGCGCCGCGCACGCCAACGTCTTCACCCGCACCCTGCTCGCCCTCTACGGCGAGGTGCCGTGGACCGCCGTGCCGGTGATGCCGGTCGAGATCATGCTGCTGCCGCGGTGGTTCCCGTTCCACCTCGACAAGGTCTCGTACTGGGCCCGCACCGTGATGGTGCCGCTGTTCGTGCTCCAGGCGAAGAAGCCGCGGGCCCGCAATCCCCGCGGCGTCGGCATCGCGGAGCTGTTCACCCAGGCCCCCGAGCGGGTGCGCCGCTGGCCCTCGGGCGCGCAGGAAACCTCGCCCTGGCGGCCGGTCTTCTCGGCCATCGACGCGGTGCTCCAGCGGGTCGAGGGCGCCTTCCCGGCCGGAGCGCGGGCGCGCGCCATCGACAAAGCGGTGGCCTTCGTGAGCGAGCGGCTCAACGGCGAGGACGGCCTCGGCGCGATCTTCCCCGCCATGGTCAACTCGGTGCTGATGTACGAGGCCCTCGGCTACCCGGAGGACCATCCCCTCGCGGTCACGGCCCGCTCGGCGGTGGAGAAGCTCGTCACCGTCAAGGAGCACGAGGCCTACGTCCAGCCCTGCCTGTCCCCGGTCTGGGACACGGCGCTCGCCGCCCACGCCATGATGGAGGTCGGCGGGCCCGAGGCCGAGCACCAGGCCGCCCGCGCCCTCGACTGGCTCAAGCCCCTCCAGGTGCTCGACATCAAGGGCGACTGGGCGGCCCAGAAGCCGGACGTCCGGCCCGGCGGCTGGGCCTTCCAGTACGCCAACCCGCACTACCCCGACCTCGACGACACCGCCGTGGTGGTGATGGCGATGGACCGCGCCCAGACCCGGCGCAGCCCGAGCGAGGACCCCTCCGATTACGGCGCCTCCATCGCCCGGGCCCGGGAATGGGTCGAGGGCCTGCAGAGCCGCGACGGCGGCTGGGCCGCATTCGACGCCGACAACACCCACCACTACCTGAACTACATACCGTTCTCGGACCACGGCGCGCTCCTCGACCCGCCAACCGCCGACGTGACGGCGCGCTGCGTCTCGATGCTGTCGCAGCTCGGGGAGACCCGGGCGACGAGCCCGGCCCTCGAGCGCGGCATCGAGTACCTCCTCGCCGACCAGGAGGCGGACGGCAGCTGGTACGGCCGCTGGGGCATGAACTACGTCTACGGCACCTGGTCGGCGCTGTGCGCCCTCAACGCGGCCGGCCAGGACCCCGCCTCCGCGCCGATGCGCAAGGCGGTGGCTTGGCTCGTCGGGATCCAGAACCCGGACGGCGGCTGGGGCGAGGACGCGGCCAGCTACAAGCTCGAGTACCGGGGCTACGAGCGGGCGCCGAGCACCCCGTCGCAGACCGCCTGGGCGCTGCTCGCCCTCATGGCGGCGGGCGAGGCCGACCACCCCTCGGTCGCCCGCGGCATCAACTACCTGACCCGCACGCAGGAGGCCGACGGCCTCTGGAGCGAGGAGCGCTACACCGCGACCGGGTTCCCGCGGGTGTTCTACCTGCGCTACCATGGCTACGCGAAGTTCTTCCCGCTCTGGGCGCTCGCCCGCTACCGGAACCTGAAGCGCGGCAACAGCCTGCGGGTCGCGGTCGGCATGTAGGGCGGGCGCGGGGCCCGGAGCCGGGCCGCCCGCACCGGAACACCTTCGGGGGTTCCGGAATTCCGTCCCGCGCCGGGAGGCGCCGGAGAGCCCGCGATGACGCTCTACAGCTACCACGTCTCGCACGAGCAGGTCGCGCCGCGCGACCTGCTGGCGCTCGTCCAGCGCGCCGAGCAGGCCGGCTTCGACGGCGCCTTCTCGTCCGACCACCTCCAGCCCTGGTCCACGGGCCAGGGGCAGTCCGGCTTCGCCTGGGCCTGGCTCGGCGCCGCCCTCCAGGCGACCCAGCGCATGACCTTCGGCATCGTCACGGTGCCGGGGGGATGGCGCTACCACCCGGCGGTGCTGGCCCAGGCGGTGGCGACGCTCGGCCAGATGTTCCCCGGGCGCATCCCCTGGGTGGCGCTGGGCAGCGGCCAGGCCATGAACGAGCAGGTCACCGGTGCGCCCTGGCCCGACAAGGCCGAGCGCAACGCCCGCTTGCGCGAGGGCGCCGAGATCATGCGGGCGCTGCTTGCCGGGGAGACCGTGACGCAGCGGGGCCGCCTCACCGCCATCGAGGCCCGCGTCTGGTCGCGCCCCGAGACCCCGACCCGCCTCGTGGGGGCGGCCACCAGCGAGGAGACCGCGGCCTGGCTCGGCACCTGGGCCGACGGGCTCCTCACCGTCGGCACCCGGCCCGAGGTCCTGGGCCCCATCGTCGACGCCTTCCGGGAGAACGGCGGCGCCGACAAGCCGGTCTTCCTCAAGCTCGACCTGAGCTACGCGCCCGACCCCGCGCAGGCCCTGCACCAGGCCCACGCCGAGTGGCGCTTCAACCTGCTCCCGCCCGCCGTGGCCTGGGAGCTGCGCAGCCCCGCCGACTTCGAGGCCGCGGCCCGCTTCGTGCGGCCCGAGGACCTGCGCGAGGCCGTGCTCGTCTCCCACGACCTCGCCGCCATCGCCGACCGCATCGCCGCCTGCGCGGCCCTCGGCTTCGACAGCATCGACCTGCACCAGGTCGGCGGCAGCCAGCCGGCCTTCATCGACGCCTTCGGCGAGCGGGTGCTGCCCGCGCTGCGCGCCCGCAAGGCCCCGGTGGTCGAGTTCGACCCGTTCGGGCGCAAGCCCTCGGCGCGGGCGGGGTAGCCGGCCGGCGAGGCGTGCGACGCCGCCGCGCCGGCGTGGCCTGCGCGCCACATAGACGCCCCAGCCGCCCTGGTATGAAGGCTGCATCGCGCGGACGCGCTCCGCGCCCTGCCCGCCAGACAGGTTGACCACCCGCATGATCGTCGTCGAGGAGAATCACGGCCCCGCGCCGCACCCGGTGCTGGCCGTGACGGGGCTCGCCCGCGAAGCCCGCCTGGCCGCCGGCCCCGGCGTCGCGACGGTCGGGGCCGGGGGCAACCCGGAGCGTCTGCGGCACTTGCTCAGCGCCCGCACGCCGCCCGGCTGCCGGGCCGTGATCAGCATCGGCATCGCGGGCGGGCTCGATCCGGGCCTCGCGCCCGGCGACGTCGTGGTGGCGACCGGGATCGTGACGCCGGCCCGGCGCTTCGGCGCGCACCCGCAGGTCGCCCGGATCCTCGCGCAGCGCCTCGCGGCGGCGCCGATGCGGGTGGTCTCGGCGGACCTCGCCGGGGTCGACGCCGCGATCCTGTCGCCCCTCGCCAAGGCGGCCCTGCGCAGCGAGAGCGGCGCGGCCGCCGTCGACATGGAATCCCACGTCGCGGCCGCCTTCGCGGAGGCGCACGGCCTGCCGTTCTGCGCGCTCCGGGTGGTGTGCGATCCGGCCGACCGGGCCCTGCCGGCCGCCATCGCCAAGGCCCTCAAGCCCGACGGCGAGCCCGACCTGCTCGCCGTCCTGTCGGCGCTGGCACGCCGCTCCGCGTCGCTGGGCGGGCTCGTGCGCCTCGCCCGCGACTCGTCGGCGGCCTTCGCCTCCCTAGGCCGCTGTCGCGCGCTTCTTGGCGTCGGCCTTGGCGTCCCGGATCTCGGAGAGCTTCTGCGCGACGTTGCGTGAGAACACGAACTCCGCCGGGCGCTGGTTCTCGAGGGAGATGTCGGGGGCCATCTCGCCCTCGGTCTTGATCCCGCGCAGGGCGTAGACCAGGGGCTTCCAGGGCTTCCTCACCGAGTCGACCACCGAGGACGCCTCGTAGCCGGAATGCACCATGCAGTCGGCGCACTTCTCGTAGTTGCCGGTGCCGTAGGAATCCCAGTCCGTGGTCTCCATCAGCTCCTTGAAGGTCCGGGTGTAGCCCTCGCCCAGGAGGTAGCACGGCTTCTGCCACCCGAACACGGTCCGGGTCGGGTTGCCCCACGGCGTGCAATGGTAGGTCTGGTTGCCGGCCAGGAAGTCGAGAAAGAGGCCGGATTGCTGGAAGGTCCACTTCTCGCGGCCCTTCTGCTTGCCGTACCGGAACACGCCGCGGAACAGCTCCTTGGTGGCCTTGCGGTTCAGGAAGTGCTGCTGGTCGGGCGCGCGCTCGTAGGCGTAGCCCGGCGAGACCGTGATGCCGTCGATCCCCATGCGGGTCACGCTGTCGAAGAAGTCCGCGATCTTCTCCGGCGCCGAGTTGTTGAAGAAGGTGCAGTTGATCGTGACGCGGAAGCCGAGCTCCTTCGCCTTCTTGATCGCCGCCACGGCCTTGTCGTAGACGCCGCGCTGGCACACCGACTTGTCGTGCATCTCCTCGTCGCCGTCGAGGTGGATCGACCAGGTGAAGTACGGGCTCGGCTTGTACTGCGCGATCTTCTTCTCGAGCAGCAGCGCATTCGTGCAGACGATCGCGAACTTCTTCTGCGCGATGATGCCGTCGACGATCTGCGGCAGGTCCTTGTGCAGCAGCGGCTCGCCGCCGGCGATCACCACCACCGGTGCGCCGCACTCGCGGACCGACTCGAGTGCCTCGTCGACCGGCAGCCGCTTGTTGAGGATCTCGTCAGGATAGTCGATCTTTCCGCATCCCGCGCATGCGAGATTGCACCGGAACAACGGCTCCATCATCATCACCAGCGGATAGCGCTTGCGCCCGGTGATGTGCTGCTTGAGGATATAGCCGCCGATCTTCGCGACGTACCGAAGAGGGATGCCCAAGATCAGGCTCCTTGTGTGTCGTTCGCAGTGCCAAGCCGGCTGCTTAGCGCGAAAAATGGCGAATTTCCAGCAAGCTAGGTTCGAATGGGTCCAGCCTGCGGTCGATTGAACCGAGGTGTTGCCCAAACTCGACGGGAGCGGAATGGTCGCGCGCTCCTCGGCGCCCGGGGAGCGCCGGGACGCGCGGGCGCGTGCGACGCTGCAACGCAGCAATGCCCTTCCGCACCAGCGCCTCCTGGGTCGCGGCGCCGGGTGTCGGGCCGGCGGTCGGCGCCGACCCGGAATCGATCCGGTCGAGGTCGCGGGCCTCCCGCACGGGATGGCTCCCCGGCCCGGCCTCGCGGCCGATCCCGCGTCGCCGGTTGCCGTCCAGGGAGTTCCGGGCGCCCATTGCCAGGCCCAGGTCGACCAGCCCGGCGAGGGCCCGCGCGACGGCGTAGCGCCGGGCTTGCGCGCGCCGGGCCGGCGGCGGGCCCGCCGAGGCCGGCGGACTCGTTTTCCCGCAACGCGTTGCATTCGGGCCTTCGGACCACTACTTAGCGCGCCAACACGGCGAACCGTGACGCGTCGGCGATCCCGCTCGGGCGGACGCCGCTCCCAGGCCACAGCAACAGAGGCAGGCTCCGCATCGTGATCGAACGGCTCGTGGCCTATTCCGTCCATCGGCGCTGGATCGTCCTGGCAGCAGCGCTGCTCGTGACCGTGGCCGGCGCATTGACGGCGGCGCACCTGTTCCGCATCAACACCGACGTCGAGCGCCTGATCACGTCCGACGTGCCCTGGCGACAGGACGAGATCCAGTTCGAGAAGGCATTCCCCCAGCGCAGCAACCTGCTCGTCGCGGTCCTCGACGCCCGCACGCCCGAGCAGGCCGACGAGGCCGCCAACCGGCTGACCGAGGCCCTCTCCAAGCACAAGAACCTCCTGCCGGTCGTCTACCGGCCCGACGGCGGCCCGTTCTTCGACAAGAACGGGCTCCTGCTCATGTCCCAGAAGGAGCTCGACCAGACCACCGAGCGCCTGATCCAGCAGCAGGGCCTGCTGGGGCCGCTCGCGGCCGATCCGTCCCTGCGCGGCATCATGCAGGCCCTCGGCCTGGGCGCCCAGGGCGTGAAGTCCGGCCAGGCCAAGGCCGAGGACCTGGTCGAGCCCGTCGGCCAAATGAAGGCGACCTTCGACAAGGTCCTCAAGGGCGAGCAGGCCCGGATGTCCTGGCAGTTGCTGCTCGCCGGCGGCAAGGCGGAGGTCGGCGACCTGCGCCGCTTCGTCATCGCCCAGCCGGTCCTCGACTACGACGAGTTGCAGCCCGGCGCCCGGGCGACGGAGCTGATCCGCGACACCGCCCGGGGCCTCGGGCTCACGGCCGAGAACGGCGTGCGGGTGCGCCTCACCGGCCAGGTCGCCGTCGCGGACGACGAGTTCGCGACGCTGTCGGACGACGCGCTGCTCAACAACTCGGTCACGGTCGGGGCGATCGTCCTGTTCCTCTGGCTCGCCCTGCGCTCGGCCAGCCTCGTCGTCGCGGTGCTGATCACGACCTTCGCGGGCCTGATCGTCACGGCGGCCCTGGGGCTCCTGATGGTGGGTGAGCTCAACCCGATCTCGGTCGCCTTCGCGGCCCTGTTCGTGGGCCTCGGCATCGATTTCGGAATCCAGTTCGCGGTGCGCTACCGGGCCGACCGCTTCGCGCAGCCGGACCTCGCCCTGGCGATCCGGTCCGCGGCCCGGGGCGTGGGCTGGTCGCTGACCCTCGCGGCGGTGTCGCTCCTCGCCGGCTTCTTCTCGTTCCTGCCGACCGACTTCCGGGGCGTCTCGGAGCTCGGCCTCATCGCCGGCGTCGGCATGATCGTGGCGTACCTGTTCTCCCTCACGCTGCTGCCGGCCCTCATCGCGGTGATGCGGCCGCGGGGCGAGAAGGAGGAGGTCGGCACCGCGCGCCTCGCCTCCGTCGACCACTGGATCCTCGCGCACCGCAAGCTGGTGCTGGTGCTCACCGGCCTCGTCACCGTGGCGGGCCTGCCGTTCCTCTACAAGCTGCCGTTCGACTCGAACCCGATGCACCTGCGCAGCGCGAAGGTGGAGTCGGTCGCGACCTACCTCGACCTGACCAAGGACCCGAAGACCAGTCCCAACACCATCGACGTGGTGGTGCCGAGCCGCGACGCCGTCACCCCCATGGTCAAGGAGCTGACGGCGCTGCCGAGCGTCTCCGGGGTGATCGACATCGACACCTTCGTGCCGCCCGACCAGGACCAGAAGCTCGCCACCATCGAGGACGCGGCCCAGGTCCTCGGCCCCGTGCTGAGCCCGCCCCGGGTGGCGCCGCCGCCGAGCGACCGCGAGGTGGTCGCGGCGATCAGGACCGCGGTCACGGCCCTGCGCGGCATCGCCGGCACCGGCGAGACGCCGGCGCAGAAGACCCTGCAGGGCTTCACCGAGACCCTCGAGCGCCTGGCCGCGGCCGAGCCCGCATTCCGCGAGGCCGCCGCCGCCGCCACGGTGCCCGACCTCAAGGCGCTGCTCACGCGCCTGCGCGCCCTGCTCTCGCCCGAGAAGATCACCCTCGAGAATCTGCCGGCGCAGATCCGCTCCGACTGGATCGCCGCCGACGGCCGCGCCCGCATCGAGGTGCAGCCGAAGGGCAATTCCAACGACAACAACGTCCTGCGCCGCTTCGCCAAGGAGGTGCTGAGCGTGGCGCCCCACGCCACCGGGGCGCCGGTGGCGACGACGCGCTCGAGCCACACCATCCTGGGCGCCTTCATCGAGGCGGGCCTGCTGGCGCTGGTGTCGATCTTCATCATCCTGTCGGTGGCCCTGCGCCGGCCCTGGGACGTCGCCATGGCGCTCGGCCCCCTGGTGCTCGCCACCCTGTGGACGCTCGAGGCGCTCTACGTCATCGGCATGCCGCTGAACTTCGCCAACATCATCGCGATGCCGCTGATGCTGGCGGTGGGCGTGGCGTTCCACATCTACTACGTGATCGCCTGGCGGGCCGGCGTCGCCGACATGCTGGCCTCGAGCCTCACCCGGGCGATCTTCTTCTCCGCCCTCACCACCGGCACGGCCTTCGGCTCCCTGGTGCTCTCGAGCCACCCGGGCACCGCCAGCATGGGCAAGCTCCTCGCCCTCTCGCTGTTCTTCACGCTGGTGGCCGCCTTCTTCATCGTGCCGGCCTTCCTCGGGCCGCCGCCGAAGACGGCGCGGGAGAAGACCGGCCCCGCCGGTGCGGCTGCCCGGCGCGATCCGCTGATCCCGGAGCCGGCCGAGGTCGTGCCGGCGACCTCGCAGCGGCTGGTCTGAGCGGCCGTCGCCCGGGGAGCCTGCGGGCGCGGCCCGGGGTTTGCGCGCGGCAGCCCGCCCGGTGACCGGGCGGTCCGCCTCAGGCGAAATCCGAGAAGCCGCCCAGCACGGCGCCCGACGCCCTCAGGGCCGCGCGGCTCGCCGGCGCCGTCAGGGCCGCGAGCTCCTCCGCGTAGGCGTAGCCCGGCGCCTCGCCCGGGAAGCCGCCCGTCGTCGCCGGATGGGCGTAGAGCTCCGTCAGCCCGTCCGGCAGGTGCGCGAGCAGCCCCGCGACGCGGGCCGGATGCAGGGCGCCCGACCAGGCGAGGCCGAGCACCCCGTCCGGGACCAGCAGGCCGGCGCCGCGGGCGCGCAGCGCCAGCAGGGCGGCCCAGGGGGCGGTGTCGAGGGCGGGGCGCGGGGCGGTGCCCGGCTCGGCGCGGCGCAGGACGGCGCGGGGTTCCCGCGGCACCCGGAGCGCCCGCACGCCGTACTCGCGCCCGATGGCCAGGACGAGGCCGGCGATCACCGGGTGGACGTGGAAATGCTTGTGGGCGTTGACGTGGTCGAGGGGCAGCCCGGTCGCCCGGTAGGCCTCGAACTGCGCCCGGATCTCGGCGGCGAGCTGCCGGCGGGCGCTCGGCCGCAGCGCGAGGTCGAGCCCGAGGCGGCCCATGTCCCGCCGCAGGAGGCCGTCCGCGCCGACGAGATCGGGCAGCCGGTCCGGCGGCAGGGTCGGCCAGGCCTCGACCATCACGAGGTGCAGCCCGACCCGCAGGGTCGGCGCGGACCTCGCCCGCGCCACGGCGTCGGCGGCGGCCGGCGCCGACACCATCAGGCTCGCGGCCGACAGGATGCCGTCCCGGTGCGCCCGCTCCACCGCCTCGTTCACCGGCAGCGACAGGCCGAAATCGTCCGAAGTGACGACGAGGCGTTTGATGGCGGGGGATCCTGACGGTTGCGGGCGCGAGGCCGCCGGCCGCACCGGCGCGTCCCCCGCCCGGATGAGCCGACGGGCCCGCGGGGCGCCAGCCGCCAGCCTCGGGCGCCCCCGGACGACGCCGTTCCGGGGGGCGGCCTTCCTACGCGGCCGCCTTCGTGGTGGTCTGGCGCTCCTTGAGGAAGCGGTAGAACTCGACGCCCTCGCGCAGGCGCCGCTTCATCATCTCGGGCGAGCGCACCATCTCGCCGACGATCGAGGCGATCTTCGGGGCGCGGAAGTAGAACTTGCGGTAGAAATCCTCAACCGAGTTGAAGATCTCGGTGTGCGACAGGTGAGGATAGTGCAGTGGTGCGATCTGCACGCCGTTGTCGTCCACCAGCTCCGCATTGTCCTTGTCGAGCCAGCCGTTCTCCACCGCCTGCTTGTACAGGAAGGTGCCCGGATAGGGCGCCGCCAGGGAGACCTGGATGGTGTGGGGGTTGATCCGGGTCGCGAACTTGATCGTTTCCTGGATCGTCTCCTTGGACTCGCCCGGCAGGCCGAGGATGAAGGTGCCGTGGATGGCGATGCCGAGCTCGTGGCAATCCTTGGTGAACTTCTCCGCGACCTCGACCCGCATGCCCTTCTTGATGTTGTGCAGGATCTGCTGGTTGCCGGACTCGTAGCCGACGAGCAGCAGGCGCAGGCCGTTGTCGCGCAGGACCTTCAGGGTCTCGCGCGGCACGTTGGCCTTGGCGTTGCACGACCAGGTCACGCCGAGCTTGCCGAGCTCCCGGGCGATCTCCTCCGCGCGGGGCAGGTTGTCCGTGAAGGTGTCGTCGTCGAAGAAGAACTCCTTCGTCTGCGGGAACGCCTGCAGGCAGTACTTGATCTCGTCGATGACGTGGCCGACCGAGCGCGTGCGGTAGGTGTGGCCGCCGACGGTCTGCGGCCAGAGGCAGAAGGTGCAGCGCGACTTGCAGCCCCGGCCGGAATAGAACGAGATGTAGGGGTGCTTGAGGTAGCCGATGAAGTAGTTCTCCATCACGAGGTCGCGCTTGTAGACGCTCGTGACGAAGGGCAGCTGGTCCATGTCCAAGAGCACCGGCCGGTCCTCGTTGTGCACGATGACGCCGGAGCCGTTGCGGTAGGACAGGCCCTTGATCTGGGAGAGGTCGCGGCCCTCCGCGACCTCCTTGCAGGTGAGGTCGAACTCGTTGCGGGCGACGAAGTCGATCGCCGGCGCCTTCTCGAGGGAGCCCTGCGCGTCCACCGCCACCTTGGCGCCGATCAGGCCGGCCTTGAGGTTCGGGTTCGCGGCCTTGAGGGCCTCGACGGTGGCGACGTCGGCCTTGAACGACGGCACCGAGGTGTGCAGCACGACGAGGTCGAAATCCTTCGCCTGGGCGGCGACGTCCCCGAGCTTCAGGTTGTGGGGCGGCGCGTCGATGAGCTTGGAGTTCTCGACGAGCGCGGCCGGCTGGGCGAGCCAGGTCGGGTACCAGAACGACTTGATCTCGCGCTTGGCCTGGTAGCGGGAGCCGGCGCCGCCGTCGAATCCGTCGAAGGTGGGGGCCTGGAGGAAGAGGGTCCGCATCGGGTTCGTCTCTCGAGAGGGTGGGCCGGAGGGCGGCGGGGGACGGCCGCCCGGCGGGCGGCGATCAGGTCGAGGAAGCGCCGGGTTCGGGAGCGAGGCCGGGCTCGGGGATGAGCGTGCCATCTGCCACAACGCGATAATCGTGACCTTTCCAAGTCACGGCGCCGGAGACGAAGCACCAGGCGAAGCCCGCGAAGGAGAGAAGGTCGCGGATCGGCAGCAGCCAGTAGGGGTGCGGCGCGAGGCCGAAGGCCCGCTCGACGCGCATGCACAGGATGATTCGGCACGCCAGCGCCAGCGCCGCCACCGCGAGGGCGAGGTGCCCGGACCCGGGCATCAGCGCCCCGATGAGCGCGAGCGGGAAGGCGTGCGTCACGAGGGTCCCGGCGTAGCCGACCGGGTCGACGTTGCGGATGGTGCGGTTCCAGCGGGTCTCGTGCCGCCACAGCTCGGGCAGCGAGGTGTCGACGCAGGTGTGCCCGATCGTGAAGCTCGGGATCGCCACCAGGCCGCCCTGCGCCCGCAGGGCTGCCCCGAGGGCGTAGTCGTCGGCGAGGTCGTCCTTGATCGCCTCGAAGCCGCCGATCTCCGCCAGCATCGCGGCCCGGAACGCGATGGTCGAGCCGAAGCACGGCTCGGCGAGGCCGAGCGCGGTGCCCATCAGCACGTTCGGCAGGAACTGCGTGTCGATGGCGAGGGTCGAGAGGTGGGCCCAGACCGTCCGGTGGGCCGGGACGCCGTGGTAGAGGCACGTCACCCCGTTGACGCCGGGACGGGCGAGCTCGGCCGCGAGGCGCTCCAGGTAGTCGGGCCCGACCACCATGTCGCTGTCGGCCAGCACCACGACCTCGTGGGCGATGAGGCCGCTCATGTTGATCAGGTTCGAGACCTTGCGGTTCGCGCCGTGCTGGCGCGCGTCGACCACGAGGTCGATGCGCAGGGTCGGGTGCGCGGCCTGGAGGCGGTGCACCACCGCGATCGCCGGGTCGCCCGCGGTCTGCACGCCGAAGATCACCTGCACGGCGCCCGCGTAGGCCTGGGTGCAGAAGGTGGTCAGGTTCTCGTAGAGGTTCGCCTCGTTGCCGCAGAGCGGCTTCATCACCGTCACGGAGGGGCGCGGCGCGTCGGGCGCGAGGCGCGGCGCGGCCTTGCGGGCGAGGCGCCCGGCGAGCCACGCGGTCGTGAGCCCGTACAGGCAGCCCGCCAGCGCCAGGGTGAGAAGAAGGGTCGTGATCCAGGTCGAATCCATGACGATCGCGAGGTCCCGAGGAGTGGGCCGGGCGCAGCGGCGCGCGGCGTGCTTTGGCGTCCAGCCTGGAGGCAGGCCGTTAGGGCTTCGTTTCCGTTGCCGGCCTTTTTTCGGCGGGCTTGCCGTCCAGGGGCTTGCCGTCCGCCGGCGCCGCCCCGGGGCCCGACGTCGCGGGCGCGGCCGCCGCGGGAGCGGCCGCCAGCATCCCCTCGGTGGTCTTGCGCAGGTGGGCCAGGAGCCCGTCCGGCCCGCCGCTGCGCAGGGGATCGGTGAAGCCGGTCCGCAGGGTGCCGGCCTCGCTCACCGTCCCCTGGAGGTAGACGTCCGTGATCTTGTTGTCGGGGCCGAGGATGTAGTCGACCGGCGAGGGGTCGCCGCTCGCATCCGTCACGGTGGAGCGCACCAGGCGCCCGCTGCCCCGCGCCTCGCTCTTTGCCTGCACCTCGAAGCGGCTCCCGGCCGCCGCCGAGAGCCGGGTGGCGTAGGTCGCGGTGAGGTAGGGCCCGAAGGCCGCGATCAGGGCCGCCTGCTTGTCGGCCGGGATGTCTTTCCAGCGCGTGCCGACCCCGAGGCGCAGCATCGCCGGCAGGTCGAAGTTCTGGGCCATCGGTCCCGCCAGCACGGCGGAGCGGGCCCGCACGTCGCCGGCCTTCAGAGCCTCCTGGAAGGCGTCGGTCATGCGGCGCACTGTCGCCACCGCCGCATCGTCGTCGGCGCGCGCCGGGCCTGCGGGCCAGAGCGCGAGCGCGCCGGCTCCGAGGATGTCGCGAAGCGTCTCGCGTCGGGTCCCCACCAGATCACTCTCCCCTGTTGGCGTCGGCCGGCGTCGCGGCCGGCGCGCCGGCATAGCCGTAGGCGGGCCCGAGCCCGCCCGCGGGCTGCACCAGGGCCCGCAAGGTCGCCCCGATCCCGCCCGCGCGCAGGCCGCGGGCGGCGCCGGACGTGTCCTCGAGGGCGTGCCACAGCATCAGGCTCGGCAGCCCGACCACGAGGTCGGCGAGGCGCTTGAGCAGCGAGAGCGCCAGCGCCGCCTCCGCCGGGATGCCGAAGAGCGCGCAGAGCGCGATCAGGCCGCCCTCCTGCGCGCCGAGCGCCCCCGGCACCGCGAAGGCCGCGCCCCGCACCGCCTGGGCCAGGCTCTCGATCACCAGCGCCTCGAGGAAGCCGATCTCGTAGCCCATGAAGCGCAGGGCCACCCAGACCTCGAGGGTGCCGATCACCCAGCCGAACAGGTGCGTGGCGATCGCGGCGAGAATTCGGCCGCGACGGGCGTAGAGGCCGCGCAGGCGCTCGAACAGCACGTCGACGGCCCCGAGCGCCCGCCACTCGCTGCCGCTGGCGAAGCGGTTGATGGCGGCCTGGAGCAGGCGGTGCCCGAAGCGGCGCTGCACCAGGTAGAAGGCGCCGAGGGCCGGCGCGGCCAGCATCAGGCCGAGGCCGACGTAGTGCACGATCGGCCCCTCGCCCCCCAGCGCGATGAACACGCCGAGGCCGGCGACCGTGAAGAGGAACTGCGTCAGGGCCTGGACCATCAGGTCCACCAGCATGCTGGCGCCCGAGAGGCTGCCCGGGACCCGCTGGAGCGTCAGCAGGCGGGCGCCGATGAGGTCGCCGCCGACCTGCGCCACCGGCAGCAGGGTGTTCACGCCCTCGCGCACGAACCGGATGCTGACGCAGGCCCGCAGCAGCGGCCGCTCCGCGGGCGGGAACACCACCCACCAGCCGAGGCCCGCCCAGGCCACGGCGGCGAAGCGGGCGAGCACCACCAGGGCGGCGCCCCAGCCGGCCGCCCAGATCGCGGCCGCCACGGCCTCCGGCCCCGAGGAGACGAACAGGCCGATCACGGTGCAGAGGCCGGCGATCAGGCCCAGTGTCGTCAGACGCTTCATGACCCACTTTCTGTCGTCGCGGCGCGGCCTCCGGTCGCGGCAGGCGCGCCATTCCAGCAACGGTTGCGAAACAAACCAGCGCCGTCGCGTCTCGGCACGTTGCAGCTTTGGCAGGCGTTGTCTATCACCGGCCGGACACAGTGCTGGCGAATCCAGCATTGCGGGCGGCACTTTCGGGATCATCCGGTTGCCGCCCTAAGCTGATGTTAAGACGCGGATTTGTCGCTCGGCCGCGGGGGCCGGCGGGCAACGAGGCGCGAGGCCGAGCCGCACCGGGACGGCACCAGGGGGCATTGGGAGATGGATCGGGACACGACCTTCGAGGCCGAGCGTGACGGGCCCGGCGACGAGCCCGCGCGCGCGCTGCCGGGCCTGCCGGATCTGGGCCCGGGCCCGACGCCGGAGCCCCGCTCGCCCGTGATGGCCTGGAACGAGTGGGATCCGCTGGAGGAGGTGATCGTCGGGTCCCTCGACGGGGCCACGATCCCGTCGCACCACCTGACGGTGATCTTCAACCTGCCGCGGGCTGCCCAGCCCTTCTACCGGCTGGCCGCGGGCTTCCGCTACCCGCGATTCATGAAGACGCTCGCCCAGAAGGAGCTCGACGGCTTCATCGCCATCCTGGCCGGCGAGGGCGTGACGGTTCGCCGCCCCGACGCGATCGACCATTCCCGCCGCTACAAGGCGCCGCGCTGGTCCTCCCGCGGCTTCTGCGTCGCCTGCCCGCGGGACCCCTACCTCGTCGTCGGCGACGAGATCATCGAGGCGCCGATGTGCTGGCGCTCGCGCTACTTCGAGGGCGACGCCTACCGCTCGCTGTTCAAGGAGTATTTCCGCAACGGCGCCCGCTGGACCTCGGCGCCGCGGCCCGAGCTCTCCGACGCGCTCTACAACTACGACTACCGGGTGCCGGACCTGAAGGCCGGCGAGCCGATGCGCTACACGGTGAACGAGTTCGAGCCCGTCTTCGACGCCGCCGACTTCGTGCGCTGCGGCCGCGACCTGTTCGTGACGCGCTCGAACGTGACGAACCTGATGGGCATCGAGTGGCTGCGCCGCCACCTCGGCTCCGGCTTCCGCATCCACGAGATCGAGAGCCGCTGCCCGCAGCCGATGCACATCGACTCCTCGTTCATGCCCCTCGCGCCCGGCAAGGTGCTGGTGAATCCCGACTACGTCGACGTCGAGCGGCTGCCCGCGGTTCTCAAGAGCTGGGACGTGCTCGTCGCGCCCCGTCCCGACCCCGTCGAGGGCTTCATGAGCAGGATCTCGATGTGCTCGCCCTGGACCTCGATCAACGTCCTGATGCTCGACGAGAAGAGAATCGTCGTCGACGCCAGCCAGCCGACGCTGATCAAGGCGCTCAAGGACTGGGGTTTCGACCCGATCCCGACGCCGTTCCTGTCCTACGGGCCCTTCGGCGGCTCGTTCCACTGCGCCACGCTGGATGTGCGCCGGCGCGGCACGCTGAAGTCCTACTTCTGAGGCCGGCGGAGCGGTCCCCCGGCGCATGGAAGCGCGCCGGGGGGCCGGTCCGGCCTCCGGGGCGGGCCTGACGTCCGGCCGGACCGCCGGCGCGGTGGGCGGGCCGCACCCCCGCCCGGGCCTTCCCGCCCGGAGGCTGTTTCCCCGCCGTTGCTGGCGCGACACAGGCTTGGCAATAGCGACGCTTGGGGCTCGATGCGGGTGCCGCCGCTCCTCATTTCCTCCGATAACATGCCCGGATCGAAGTGAAGGACAGCATGATGGTCTCGCGTGCCCGCCCGTTCCGCCGCCGCGCCCTCGCGGGTGCCGCGGCCGTCGCGGCCTGCATCCCTGGTCCCGGTGTCGAGGCGGCCGATCTCTCGGCGCCCGCGCCGGCTCCGACCTTCGTGGTGGCCCCGCCACCGACCTGGATCGTCACGCTCTCGGGCAATCTCCAGGGGCTGCCGCAATATCCCGGCGCCAAGGACTACACCGCGGTCGTCTACCCGGGCGTCGACATCCGCCGCGCCGACCAGCCGAAGCGTTTCTCGGCCCCCGACGACGGCTTCAGTCTCGCCCTGTACGACAGCCCCTACTTCCGGGCCGGGCCGACGGCGCGGGTCGTCCCGGGCCGCTACTACGGCGACAACCGCAAGGCCCTGTTCGGCTTCCGGGACGCGATGTGGGCGGTCGAGCCCGGGGCGTTCGTGGAGTTCTGGCCGATCCCGGTCCTGCGCGCCCGGGCCGAACTGCGCCACGGCGTGCACGGCCACCACGGCCTGGTCGGCTCGGTCGCGGTCGACTACGTGCAGCCCATCGACCGCTTCGTGCTGTCGATCGGCCCGCGCTTCAACTTCGGCGACTCGTCCTTCGCGCAGCGCTATTTCGGCGTGCAGCCCTACGAGGCGGCGCTCAACGGCTTCGTGACGCCCTTCCGCCCCGAGAGCTACACCACGGTCGGCGGCCTCGCGGCCCTCACCTACACGTTCGACGCCCAGTGGGCCGTGACCGGCTACGCCAGCTACAACCGCATCGTGGGCGCGTCCGCCGACAGCCCGCTGGTGCGCGGCCGCTTCGGCACGCCCGACCAGTTCGTGTTCGGCACCCGGATCGACTACAGCTTCAGCATGCCGGCCCTGTTCTGACCGCGATATCCCCTCGGGTTCCGGGGGCCGCCGCGCTGCGCGGGCCCGGTTCCCGGCGGCGGGTCACGCGAGCGCCACCATGCTGCAGCTCTGCCCGCCGTCGACGGGCAGGCAGATGCCGGTGATGAAGCGCGCCTCGTCGGAGGCGAGGAACACCGCCGCGTGCGCGATGTCCCAGGCCTCCCCGCGCCGTCCGAGGGGCACCAGCCGGTCGCGTCCCGCATCCACGGTGCCGGCCGAGCGGCACTCGTCGGTGAGCGAGGTGTCGAGCAGGCCGGGCAGGATCGCGTTCGCCCGGATGCCGTCGCGGGCGTACTGCATGGCCACCGCCATCGTGGCCTGGTTCACCGCCGCCTTGGCGGCCGCGTACGCGAAGGCCGGCGCCCCGGTCCAGCGGATCGAGGCCACCGACGAGATGTTGACGACGGCGCCCTGGCGCCGGGCCCGCATCCCGGGCAGCACGGCCCGGCAGGTGCGCCAGACGCCGCCGACATTCGTCTCGATCGCCCGCCGCCACCCGCCCTCGTCGAGGTCCTCGGGGCCCCCGGCCTCCGGCTGGCCGACGTTGTTGTGCAGGATGTCGAGGCGGCCGAAGCGCCGCTCGCCGGCCGTCACCGACTGCGCCACGGCCTCGTAGTCGGTGACGTCGGCCGCGAGGGCCTCGGCGTCGTTGCCCTCCTCGGCGATGATCTGCGCCGTCTCCTCGGCGGCGGCGCGGACGCGGTCGACGCAGACGACCCGGGCGCCCTCGCGGGCGTACGCCACCGCGACGGCCTTGCCGTTGCCCCAGCCGGTGCCGGCGGAGCCAGCCCCGAAGACGATCGCGACTTTTCCGAGCAGG
Source organism: Methylobacterium crusticola (assembly GCF_003574465.1). Lineage (GTDB taxonomy): Bacteria > Pseudomonadota > Alphaproteobacteria > Rhizobiales > Beijerinckiaceae > Methylobacterium > Methylobacterium crusticola. The sequence continues at coordinate 74,645 of NZ_QOWC01000004.1, read as the reverse complement.
CGTTCCGGCATGGCGGCCTCCGTGTCACCCGGAGAGTCGCGAGAAAGGCCCCACCCGCGCAACGGGCGATGAAGCAGGGCCGCCATATGGCGCCCGCATGGATGACCGGCGTCAGGCGGCGCGCGCGCCCCGGTGCTGGACCGCCCGGCGCCACGCCGCGAGCCCGAGCGCCAGCGCGAGGGCGACCTGCGCGAGGCTTCCCTCCGCGAGGTGGACGGGACCGATCTGGAACCGGATCGCGAGCCAGACCGCCAGCCCGGACGCCCAGTAGCCGATGCAGAACACCAGGGTCGCGACCAGGAGGGAGACGAAGTCGTTCATGGGGCTGCCCTCGGGCACTCCCCGACCTCCGATGCAAGCGCCGCGCCACGCTTGCCGGGCCGCCTGCCCTCAGCGCGCGCGCTGGTTGACCGCCGCCGGGCGCGCGCCCGGCCTGCCGGGCTTCGGCGCGGCCTGGGGCGTCGTCGCCGTCGTGGCGGGCTTCTCGGAGGGCGGGCGCGGGGTCTCGGCCGCGAGGCGGCGCACCGGCCAGCCGTCGCTCCAGCGCTCCATGTCGGTGAAGCGCGGGTTCGCCTTCAGGCTCGCCGCATCCTGCCCGGCGAAGGCAGCGTTCGCCGCCATGTCGAAGCTCTTCCAGTAGGCCAGGTAGTCGAGGCTGTCGGTCCCGGCCGCGTTGATCTGGGCCACCAGGGTGGTCTGCTCGCCCGTGAGCGACATGTCGGCCGACCACTTGAAGGGCGGCGGCTTCTGCCTGGGGTCCCGCGGCGGCTCGGGCGGGCCCTTGATGGCGCCGGCATCGTAGGCGCCGTTGCTGCCGGCGGGCGACGCGAGGGTGGCCGAGAGGGCCGGGAAGCCGTGATCGTCCGAGAGGGCCCGGACCATGAGCTTGCGCTCGGGCGGCACCGCACTCGCCTCGCGCATCAGGCGCCGGGCCGCGAGGTCGGCGGCCCGGGCGTCGCGATCTCCGATCACCGTGACCACCAGGGTCGTCGGGCCGAGGCGGCCGAGGTCGTGCAGGGCGATGCCGCGGGACTTGTCGTCCCGGGCGATGCCGCCCGGCATCACGCCGAAGATCAGCCGCGGCACCGGCAGGCCGGTCTCCTGGGCGTGGGCGGCGAGGTTGGCCGCCAGGGGCACCCCGGCGAGGTGACCGATCAGGGCGAGGCGGCCGAGGTCGGGCTTGGCGTCGGCGTCGGACCCGAGCTCGGCGAGGGCGTCCTTGACGAGGCCGGCCGCGATGCCGCTCGCATCCGCCGGCCGGGTGCGGTTCACCTCCTGGAAGCGCGGGAACAGCACCAGGTAGCCCTCGCGGGCGAGATGCTCGATCCAGGCGCCGTAGACTTGCGGGTTCGTCGCCCCCCAGGCGTGCAGGAACACCACCACGGGCCGGCCCGCCGCCGGGGCCGCGCCGCTGCCGTAGAACGCGAAGGTCGTGGCGCCGGCCCGGCCGAGGGCGCGCTTGACGACGCTCGCGGCGACGTAGGACTGGCCGCCGGGGCCCTCCTTGGGCTGGGCCGGCGGCGTGGCGGCCCCCGCCTCGGGCGTGCCCGCGACGAGGCCGAGCGCGAGCAGGAGGGCGTGGCGAAGGCGGGGCTGGGGCTGCATGCGACCGGATGTGTGGGGGCGGGCCGTTATGCTGCACCCCACACCTTTTCGCGCCCAACCTCAAGGCATCATCGCGCGCCGGGCCGCCGTCGCACCGCCCTGTCGCATCCGCGGTACAGTGGCGGCCGCAATCCCGCGTCCGGCGGGCCTCGATCGAGGCCGGAACTGCAGCACTGACAAGAGTTTGGCTGGCGCGCCGGACCGGGCCGCGCTCAGCGCGTCTCGCGCCCGTCCCGGATCACGACGCCGAGCTGGTCGATGAGCGTGTCCAGCTCCCTCGGCACCGGCTGATCGACCACCTCGGTGTACATGGCCCGTAGGTCGTGACCGAGCTTGGCGAGCAGCAGCGCGTCGGCCAGCGACGACGCCGTGGCGTCCGTCTGGCCGAACGTCGCCGCGTGGTTGCTCGAGATCAGCTTCATGGCGGGACCGTCGGGCGCGAGCCCGGCTCCATCGAGGGACGCGAGATCGGGGCCGCCGCGGCACGGGTTCGACGGCGACGGGCCGCCGCGCGACCGGCGGGATCACGCAAGACAACGCGGATCCGGGCGGGCAGTTGCGCCGGGTCCGCGCGCGGCTCCCCGCCCCGTGCCGAACCGCACGGGCGGGGAGCCGGGCCGGGACGGCGTCGTCACATCGGCGGCGTGAGGCCGTCCTTGCCGACCGAGACGCTGCGCGCGTCGAGGCGGTCACCGTCCCGGGCCGCCACCGCGAACACCTTGGCACCCGGCACCAGGATCGCGGCATCCGCCGGCTCGAGGGTCACGACCGGGGCCTTGGCCGGTACCGCGATGACGATGGACTGGCCCTTGTAGGCGACCGTCAGGGTCCTCTCCCCGTTGGCGGCGGCGCTCGCCGCGACGGTGCCGTTGGTCATCGAGGTCTCGACGCGGGGCGCCTGCACGGTGCCGTTGGTCATCGAGGTCTCGACCGCGCCGCCCCCGGACACCGTGTCGGGCAGCATGTCCCAGGCGTAGTGGCCCTCCCCCGCGCCCCGCAGCGCCTCGGGGAAGATCACCACCTCGAGGGCGGTCGGCGGGGTGCCGGGCTTGGCGGCGGTGCCGATGAAGCTGCCCTCCTTGACGGCGTCGAGGCTCGCCCGGATCACGTGGGCGAAGCGCGTGGTCGGGGCGAACCGTACGGTCTCGGTCTTGCCGTCGACGGTCCGGACCGTGACGGTATCGGGACCGACGCTGTCGATCGTACCCCGCACGCGCTCGACCTGGGGCGCGGCGCGGGCCGACCCCGCCGGCAGGGCGAGGGCGGCCGACAGCGCGAGGGCGGCCAGGGCGAGCGGTCCTGCGGCGACGCGGGTTCTGAAAGCGGTCATGGGGCGGGCTCCCGGACATGAGGGTCCGGGACGTTATGGTGCGCGCGCGGCGGGCCACCATGCCCCGGCGCGGATCGCGGCGGGGCCCCGATGTCGCGGGGCGCCGGCCTCAACCCCGCGCGGCGACGGCGATCGTCGTCTCCTCCGTGAGGCAGAAGACGATCCCGGCCGCCCGCAGGGCCGCGACGGCAGCGTGGCGGGCCCGGGACGAAGGCCCCTCCCCGTCCTCCTCCAGGCGGCGGATGGTGGACAGCGACAGGCCGCTCATCGCGGCGAGGCCGGCCATCGAGCAGCCCAAGAGTGCGCGGGCCGCCCGCAGGTGCCGGCCCTCGATCGCCTGCTCGAGGCAGTGGCGCAGGGCGCCGGTACCCTGCACCGGGTGCACCCCGCTCGGCGCGGTGACCCCATTCCAGTTCAGGATCGTTCCGTCGCCGCCCCGGGACACCGCGACGGTGAGCCGGAACGGCACGCGATCGCCGTTCGCCAGGATCTGCTTGAACGCCAGCGTGAACGGCTTGCCGCTCTGCCAGAGCGCAGGCACCTCGTCGCGCCAGTATCCCTGCTCCTCCCGGGGAATCGCCCGGAGCCAGTTCTCCAGGAGGTCCTCGTTGCGCAGCCCGGTGAGCTCGAGGAACTCGCGCGGGTAGGAGAGGATCGGGAAATGCGCGATGGTCGCGAAGTAGGTCTGGCTCTGCTCGAACAGGGCGCGGCGCTGAAGGGTCTGGACGCGGTGGGCGCGCGCCAGCAACTCGCGCTCGCTGACGTCCACCACCACGCCGGCTGCCCGCAGCGGGCGCCCGTCCGGCGCGTGGAACACCTCGCCCCGCATCATCACGGTGCGCAGGACCCCGTCCGGCCGCAGGATGCGGACGGTATGATCCCCGAGGATACCCCATTCGCGCACCTCGACCGCGCTCTCCAGGAGCGGGCGGTCGTCGGGGTGCACGAGGCTCAGGAGCCCTTGGTAGCTCGCCTCGACCCGGCCCGGGGTCACCCTCAGGATGTCGTGGAGCCCCGCTGACCAGGCCTGCCGGTTCGCGGCGAACGCCCAGCCCCAGGTCCCGGTGAGCCCGATGCCCTCGACGAGCCGCAGGATCTCGTCGGTGGAGGTGCCCGGGTCGAAGGCCGGGATGGAGTCAGTCATCGCCGTCCGACGGGGCCGCGTCTGCGCCGATCTCCCGCGGGAGGATCCGGGACGGGAACAGCCGGAGCGCCGTGCCGCGGACGCACCTGCCCGCGCAGGTCCGGCAGACCCGTGCACCCACCCGCCGCTTCGCGGCAGGAACAGCGGCTGAGCGTCTGGGATGCGGCATCACGTGCGACGAGACGGTCGGATTTCGGCGGGCTGGACCTCAGCTTTCCACTATAACAAAAATCAATTTCACGACAGCCCTCGCGCGTGCGGTCGGGCCCCGGCAGCCCAGACGGGCCGGACCGGCTCCGCTGCGGGCGGCCCTGGCGCCGGGATGCGGCCGATGCGTCCTGCGAGCCGGCCGACCGCGTTCTCAGGCGGCGACGGGGTCGCCGAGCGGCGCCGCCGGCGGGATCCCCTCACTCCTCCTCGGCGGTCTCCAGCGTGGCCTTGAGGGTGTCCAGCACCCGGCGGGCGAGCTCCGAATCCGGGTCGTCGCGGGTGAGCGCGTCCTCGAGCATGCCGAGGTAGCCGCCGAGCTGGTGCCGGTAATGCTCGGAATCGATCGTTCGCAGGATGCCGGCGACGAAGCGCACCGCCATCTGCATGGCCACCTGCTTGGCGGCGATGTCGGCCTGCGCCTCCGAGAGCCGGGCGATCATCTCGCCGTGGTTCGCCGACAGGGTGGTCAGGCCGTTGATCTTGTCGTCCGGGCTCATGCGCTCCCCCAATTGGAAAGGGGGCCCCTCCCGGCGGGAGAGGCCCCCTCGCGGCGCCCCGTGCGCGGGGGCGCAAGGCGCCCCGTCAGGCCGCGAGCTGGCGCAGCACGTAGGGCAGGATGCCGCCGTTGCGGAAGTATTCCAGCTCGTCGAGGGTATCGATGCGGCAGGTCAGCGGCACCTGCGTCACCGTGCCGTCCGCGGACGTGATCTCGGCGGTGAGCGTCTGGCGCGGCTTGAGCTCGCCGGCCAGCCCCCGGATGGTGACGGTCTCGTCGCCCCTGAGCCCCAGGGAGGCCCAGGAGGTGTCGCCCTGGAACACCAGCGGCACCACGCCCATGCCGACGAGGTTCGAGCGGTGGATGCGCTCGAAGCTCTCGGCGATCACCGCGCGCACGCCGAGCAGCTTCGTGCCCTTCGCGGCCCAGTCGCGCGACGAGCCGGTGCCGTACTCCTTGCCGGCAAAGACCACGAGCGGCGTGCCGGCCTGCTGGTAGCGCATGGCCGCGTCGTAGATGAACATCCGCTCGCCCCCCGGCTGGTAGAGGGTGTAGCCGCCCTCCACCACGGTGCCGGAGCCGTCGCGCACCATCTGGTTCTTGATGCGGATGTTGGCGAAGGTGCCCCGCATCATCACCTCGTGGTTGCCGCGCCGGGTGCCGTACTGGTTGAAGTCCTGCACCCGGACCTGGTGCTCCTGGAGGTAGCCGCCCGCCGGCGAGGCCGCCCGGATGTTGCCGGCCGGCGAGATGTGGTCGGTGGTGATGGAGTCGAGGAACAGGCCGAGGATCCGGGCGTCGACCACGTCCTCCACGGGCTTCGGCGTCTTCTCCATGCCGACGAAGTAGGGCGGGTTCTGCACGTAGGTCGAGCCGGGGTTCCAGCTGAACGTCTCGGCCTGCGTGACCTCGACCGCCTTCCAGTTGTCGTCGCCGCCGAACACGTCGGCGTAGCGCGACTTGAACAGAGTCGAGGTGATGTTGGCCTCGATGAATTCCTGCACCTCGGCGGCGCTCGGCCAGATGTCGGCGAGGTAGACGGGCTTGCCGTCCGTGCCGATGCCGAGCGGCTCCCGGGTGATGTCGATCTGGAGCGAGCCGGCGAGGGCGTAGGCCACGACGAGGGGCGGCGAGGCGAGGTAGTTCGCCCGCACGTCGGGATTCACCCGGCCCTCGAAGTTGCGGTTGCCCGACAGGACCGCCGCCGCCACCACGTCGTTGTCGTTGATGGCCTTCGAGATCGCCGGCGGCAGCGGGCCCGAATTGCCGATGCAGGTGGTGCAGCCGAAGCCCACGAGGTTGAAGCCGAGGGCGTCGAGGCTCGTCTGCAGGCCGGCCTTCTCGAGGTACTCCGCCACCACCTGGGAGCCGGGCGCGAGGGAGGTCTTCACCCAGGGCTTGGAGCGCAGGCCCCGGGCGACCGCGTTGCGGGCGAGCAGCCCCGCGCCGATCATCACGCTCGGGTTCGAGGTGTTGGTGCAGGAGGTGATCGCCGCGATCACGACGTCGCCGTGGCCGATGTCGAAGTTCGCCCCCTCGACCGCGTAGCGCTTCGCGATCTCCGCCGCCTTGCGGAACTCCGTCTCCATGGACTGGGCGAAGCCCGGCTTGGCGCCGTCGAGGAGCACCCGGTCCTGCGGGCGCTTCGGGCCGGCGAGCGAGGGCCGCACGTCGGTCATGTCGAGGGCCAGGGTGTCGGTGAAGACCGGGTCGGGCGTCTGGGCGTCCCGCCACATGCCCTGCGCCTTGGCGTAGGCCTCCACGAGGGCGATGCGCTCGTCCCGGCGCCCGGTGACGCGCAGGAAGTCGATGGTCTTCTGGTCGACCGGGAAGAAGCCGCAGGTCGCGCCGTACTCGGGCGCCATGTTGGAGATGGTGGCGCGGTCCGCGACCGACATGTCGTCGAGGCCCGGGCCGTAGAACTCCACGAACTTGCCGACCACGCCCTTCTTGCGCAGCATCTGGGTGACGGTGAGCACGAGGTCGGTCGCGGTCGTGCCCTCCGGCAGCTTGCCGGACAGCTTGAAGCCGACGACCTCCGGGATCAGCATGGAGAGCGGCTGGCCGAGCATCGCGGCCTCGGCCTCGATGCCGCCGACGCCCCAGCCCAGCACCGCGAGGCCGTTGACCATCGTGGTGTGCGAATCGGTGCCGACGAGGGAATCCGGATAGGCCACCTCGGCGCCCTCGAAGGGCTTCGTCCACACCGTCTGCGACAGGTACTCGAGGTTGACCTGGTGGCAGATCCCGGTGCCGGGGGGCACCACCGAGAAGTTGTCGAAGGCCGACTGGCCCCATTTCAGGAAGGTGTAGCGCTCCCCGTTGCGCTCGTACTCGAGCGCGACGTTGTCGGCGAGCGCCTTCGGGGTGCCGAACTCGTCGACGATCACCGAGTGGTCGATGACGAGGTCGACGGGCACGAGCGGGTTGATCTTCTGCGGGTCGCCGCCGAGGGCCACCATGGCGTCGCGCATCGCCGCGAGGTCGACCACGGCCGGCACGCCGGTGAAGTCCTGCATCAGCACTCGGGCCGGCCGGAAGGCGATCTCGGTCTCGACCTTGCCGCGGTTGTCGATCCAGGCGGTGACGGCCTCGATGTCGGCCTTCTTGACCGAGCGGTCGTCCTCGTAGCGCAGCAGGTTCTCGAGCAGCACCTTCATGGAGAAGGGCAGCCGGCTGGCATCCGACAGGCCGTTCTTCTCGGCGGCCGGGATGGCGTAGTAGGTGTAGGTCTTGCCGCCGGCCTGGAGCGTCTGGCGGGCCTTGAAGCTGTCGATCGATGCCACGGCGTGGTCCTCGCGAGGGGTTGTCGAACACGGCACAGGCACGGCCTGCGCCAAACTCGGTGTTCGGCCGGATGCGCTGGGGGAGCCGGCGTCGCTGACGCAATGCCGCTGCCCTTGTCCCGAACGCCCTCTCCGGTCGGTCGACCGGACGATGCGGACGGTGCGCGCGCCGCCCCGGGGGTGCCCGGACTGGGATGCGCGAAGGACGGTTTGGACGCCTCTAAGGTCGCGCGGCGCAGCCAAGGGTGCGTATAGAACACTTCGAAACTGCCCGCTACCGGTCAGGTGGGCGCCGGCCCGGCCATTCTCTCCGGCCCGCGCTTGCCGTATGGCACCCGGGCCGAGCACGCTCCTCCCCATCCGGGCCGAGGGGGTCCGTCCCGCGGGAGCCCCCGTGCGCCTCATCGCCGAGAACCTCGCCTGCCGCCGCTCCGGCCGCCGCATCTTCGCCCGGCTCTCCTTCGCGCTCGGGCCCGGCGAGGCCCTGACCGTCACGGGGCGCAACGGCGCCGGCAAGTCGTCGCTCCTGGCGATCCTGGCGGGCCGGCTGCGGCCCGATGCCGGCGCGGTGCGGGCCGAGGACGTGGGCGAGCGCACCATCCCCGAGTGCCTGCACGTCGTCGGCCACCGGGACGGCCTCAAGGGCGCGCTCACCGCCGAGGAGAACCTGGCCTTCGCCCGCGATCTCCTCGGCGACCCCGACCTTGCTCCCCGGGCGGCGCTGGCGCGCCTCGGCCTCGCCCACGCGGCGGCCCTGCCGGTCGCCTACCTGTCGGCGGGCCAGCGCCGGCGCGTCGCCCTCGCCCGGCTGCTGGTCTGCCGGCGGCCGCTCTGGCTCCTCGACGAGCCGGCCGCCGCCCTGGACGCCGCCTCCCAGGGGGCGCTGGCGGCGCTGATGGGCGCGCACCGGGCCGCCGGCGGCCTCGTCGTCGCGGCGACCCACCAGGCCCTCGGGCTCGAGGGCGCCCGCGCGCTCTCGATCGAGGGCTACCGGGAGGCGGCCGGGCGCGGCGCCGACCCGTTCGGCGAGCCCGCCCGATGATGCGCGCCTTCCTGGCCGTGGTCGCGCGCGACCTGCGGCTCGCCGGCCGCATCGGCGGCTCGGGCGCGCTCTCCCTCGTGTTCTTCCTGATGATCGTGGCGCTCGTGCCCTTCGGCCTCGGGCCGGACCTGAACCTCCTCGCGCGGATCGGCCCCGGCATCCTGTGGATCGCCGCCGTGCTGGCGACCCTGATCGGCCTCGACCGCTTGTTCCAGGCCGACGAGGAGGACGGCTCCCTCGACCTCCTCGTCGGGGCCCCCGCCCCGCTGGAACTCGTGGTCCTGGCCAAGGTCGCGGCGCACTGGCTCGGCACCGGCCTGCCGCTCGCCCTCGCCACCCCGCTGTTCGGCCTCCTGGTGGCGCTCTCCCCCACGGCCATGGCCGCCACCGGCCTGACGCTCCTCGTCGGCACGCCGGCCCTGACCTTCATCGGCGCGGTGGGCGCCGCGCTCACCGCCTCGATCCGCCGCGGCGGGCTGATCCTCGCCGTGGTCGTGCTGCCCCTGATGATCCCGACGCTGATCTTCGGCGTCTCGGCGGCGGACGCGGCGCTCGGCGGCACGGTGCCGTTCGGGACGCCGCTGATGATCCTCGCGGCGCTGAGCCTCGTGGCGGCCGTGGTCGGGACCCTGGCGGCCGCCGCGGCCCTGCGCTGGGGGGAGTAGGCCCGGTGGACGGCCGCGCCAGTGGGTCGGGTTTGCGCGATTTTTGTGGGTACGAAATCCGATGCGGATCGTCTACGATCCTGCCAAGCGAGCCAGCAACCTGTGCAAGCACGGCCTCGACTTCGAGGATGCGGCGGAGGTGCTCGGGGGACCCGCGCTCGACATCCGCGACATCCGGTTCGACTACGGCGAGCCGCGGATCATGAGTGTCGGCCATCTCCGGGGCCGCATGGTCGTCGTGGTCTGGACGCCGGATGGCGATGCATACCGGATCATCAGCATGAGGAAGGCGAATGACCGCGAGCAGAAACGATATCGAGGCCGCCTGGACGCGCCTTGATGCCGCGCCGGCCACCCCGGACGACGACAGCCCGGAACTGACCGAGGCCGATTTCGCCCGCGGCACCTGGCGCATCGGCGGGACGCCCGTGGGCGAGGCGGAGGGCCGAGCCGCCGCGGCCGCCGCCGCCCGGCCGCGCGGCCGGCCGCCCCGGAGCGGAGGCAAGCAACATCTCAACCTGCGCGTCGACCACGACGTCGTGGCCGCCTACCGGGCCACGGGGCCGGGCTGGCAGGGGCGCATGAACGACGCGCTGCGCAAGGCGATCGGGCTGTAGCCCCTCGCGCCGGCCTCTGGCTGCGGGCGCGGCCTGCCGTCCCGGTCCGCTCCTCGTCCTCCGTCCGCGCGGAGCGCGGATCGGCGCCCCGCGCTCAGAACACCGCCTGCCCGAGCAGCACCGCCGCGACCACGATCACCACCGCGACGACCAGGAACAGCCCGAACAGCAGCCGGGCGATGCCGCGGGCGCCGGACGCCACGTTGGTGAAGCCGAGGGCGCCCGCCACCAGCGAGACCACGAAGAAGATGAGCGCCCATTTCAGCATGGCGGTGAAACCTCGGCCGTCGGTGGAGACGAGGCGACAACCGGCGCGGCCACGCTTCGTTCCACCCCGTCGGGCACGGCCGGCGCCGCGCCGTCCCGGCTCCGCCCCGCCACGGAGCCAGGCGGCGGGGCTGCGCCCATCGTCCGCATTGCCGGGAGCGTCGCCGGCGCGCTAAACCCGCTGCATGTCGACGGGTCGTCTCACGCGGCTGGCGCAGCCCGGCCATTTCCTGCGCTGGTCCGGGGCCCTGCTGCCCTGGGTGGCGGGCCTGGCGGCCGTGCTCGTCGCCACCGGGCAGTACATGACCTGGTTCGTCGCCCCGCCCGACTACCAGCAGGGCGAGACCGTCCGGATCATGTTCATCCACGTGCCGGCGGCCTGGATGGCGGTGTTCTTCTACGGCACCATGGCGGTCTCGGCGCTCGGCACACTGGTCTGGCGCCATCCCCTGGCGGACGTGGCCCAGCGCGCCGCGGCCCCGATCGGGGCGGCCTTCACGCTGGTCTGCCTCGTCACCGGCTCGCTCTGGGGCAAGCCGATGTGGGGCACCTACTGGGTCTGGGACGCGCGCCTGACCTCGATGCTGGTGCTGTTCCTGATCTATTGCGGGCTGCTCGCCCTGTGGCGGACCATCGAGGATCCCGGCCGGGCCGCCCGGGCGGTGGCGATCCTGACCCTCGTCGGCGCCGTGAACCTGCCGATCATCAAGTTCTCGGTGAACTGGTGGTCGACCCTGCATCAGCCCGCCTCGATCCTGCGCCTGGGAGGCTCGACCATCCATCCGAGCATGCTCTACCCGCTGCTGGTGATGATCGCCGCCGCCTCGGTGCTCGGCCTCGCCCTGCACCTGCAGGCGATGCGCACCGAGATCCTGCGCCGGCGCGTGCGGACGCTGACGCTGCTGGAGGCCGAGCGGCTCGACGCCGCCCTGCCGGCCGCCCAGGCGGCCTGAGGAGCCCGGCCGTGGATCTCGGACCGCACGCCGCCTACATCGTCGGCGCCTACGCGTTCACCGCCCTGGTGATCGCCGGCCTCGTCCTGCACGCCGTGCTCGACCACCGGGCGCAGCTGCGCGCGCTCGCCCTCCTCAAGGACGACCGGAGGCGCCCGTGAGCGCCGCCCCCGGGCAGCCGACCGGTGGGCTCGAGACCGACGAGGCGCCGCCCCGCCGCGGCCGGCTGGTGTTCCTCCTGCCCCTCCTCGCCTTCGCGGGCCTCGCCGGCATCTTCCTCGGCAAGCTCCTGACCACCGGCTACGACCCGTCGAGCGTGCCCTCGGCCCTGATCGGCCAGCCGGTGCCGGCCTTCGCGCTGCCGGGCGTGCCGGGCCTCGTCGCGGAAGGCGGACCGGTGCCGGGCTTCTCCAGCGACGACCTGAAGGGCCGGGTCACGGTCGTGAACGTCTGGGCGTCCTGGTGCGCGCCCTGCCAGGTCGAGCACCCGATGCTGGTGCGGCTCGCCGGCGACGGCGTGAACCTCGTGGGCATCGACTACAAGGACCAGCCCGAGAACGGCCGCCGCTTCCTCGGCCGGCACGGCAACCCGTTCCGGGCGGTCGGCGCCGACGAGAGCGGCCGCGTCGGCATCGATCTCGGGGTCTACGGTGTGCCGGAGACCTACGTCGTCGGGCCCGACGGCCGCATCCGCGAGAAGCTCGTCGGCATCCTGACGCCCGAGACCTATCCGGCCTTCCTCGCCCGGGTGCGGGCCATCCGCTAGGACCCCGCCCCGCCCGGGCGCCGGCTCGCGCCTCGCCCGGGGAGGGCTACCCTCACGCGGACCGGATTCCGCTCACTTGGCCAGTGCTCACTTGGCAAGAGCTCATTTGGCCAGTGCTCACTTGGCCCGAGCTCATTTAGGCAGCGCGTAGATGTTGACCTCGAGGCCGTCGTCGGCGGTCGCGCCGAGGTCGCTCAGGTACTCCTCCACGAAGGCGTCCTGGACCACGATGCCCTTGGCGTCGAGGTAGGCCGTCACCGTCTCGTAGGTCTGGTCGATGCCCTCGTAGGCGCCCTTGTGGACGAAGCGCAGGGCCTTGCCGCTCGGCGTGGCGCCGAAGCGCACGTCGTCGGGGAGCCCGGCGGGCCGCGGGCTCGGGGCGGCCTCGACCGGCACCATGGCCTCGTACTGGAAGCCGTCGTCGTCGGTGCGGGTGAAGACCGCGAGGGGCCGCCCGGCCGCCCGGATGCCGGCCCGGGCCAGTTCGGACTCGATGCGCCCGATGGCGTCCTTGAGGTTCTGCACCGCGTTGTCCCAGGTGCCCCGGCCCGACACGATCGCGGCGGGCTTCGCCGGCAGCGTCACCTCGTCGACGTCGGACGGGTCGCCCGGGTTCGCCACGAGGGGCGGGCGGCCCGACGCCGGCGGCACCGGTGTCGCGGGCGGCAGCGCCTTCTCGGGGACCGGCGGCCTCGGCGCCTGGTTGGTCCCGGGTCCGGGGCCCGGCTCGGTGGTGGTCGGGAGCGGCGCGCTCTGGGCCGGCGAGGGCGTGCCGGCCGGCGGCGCGGAGGGCGCCTGCGGCGCGGGAGCCTGGGCGCCGGCGGGGCTCACGGCCAGGGCCGCGGCGAGGCCGAGTGCGAGGAGCGGGACACGGGTGTTCATCACGGGCGGAGCGCTCCGGGAGGGATGCCGGGGGCCGGCGCGTCGCCGAATCGCCGGCCCCGTCGAACGCGTCAAGCGTAAAGCCGTTTCCCGTCCATCGCGAGAGCGTGAGCGCGCAGGGCAGCGCGCGGCGGGCCGGCCGCTCGCGCCCGCCGCCATTCTGGTCCATAGAGCGCGCGTCCCGTCCGCGAGGCTTCCCGCGTGTCCCCCCTCGACCATCGCCGCTTCCTCAAGATGAACGGGCTCGGCAACGAGATCGTCGTGCTCGACCTGCGCGGCACCGCGATCCGGGTGCGGCCCGGCGAGGCCCGCGCCATCGCGGCCGACCCGGCCTCGCGCTTCGACCAGATGATGGTCCTGCACGATCCAGCGACCCCGGGCACCGACGCCTTCGTGCGCATCTACAACACGGACGGCACGGAGGCGGGCGCCTGCGGCAACGGCACCCGCTGCGTCGCCTGGGCCATGCTGGAGGACCCCGCGATGGCGCGGCCGGCGCCGGAAGGCCGGCTCACCCTCGAGACCCGGGCCGGGCTCGTCGCCGTCGCCCGCGTCTCGGACGTGGACTTCACCGTCGACATGGGGGCGCCGCGCCTGAGGTGGGACGAGATCCCGCTCCGCGAGCCGTTCCCCGACACCCGGCGCATCGAGCTGCAGGTCGGCCCGATCGACGATCCCGTGCTGCACTCGCCCGGCGCCGTCGGCATGGGCAACCCCCACGCGGTGTTCTTCGTCGCGCGCGATCCCGCCACCTACGACCTCGCCCGGATCGGCCCCCTGCTCGAGGCCCACCCGATCTTCCCCGACCGGGCCAACATCTCGCTGGCTCAAGTTCTCGACCGGCACCACATCCGGCTCCGGGTCTGGGAGCGCGGCGCCGGCCTGACCCGGGCCTGCGGCACCGCCGCCTGCGCGGCCCTCGTCGCCGCCGCGCGCCTGCGCATGACCGGACGCGAGGCCGTCGTGACCCTGCCGGGGGGCGACCTCGCCATCGCCTGGGGGGAGGACGACCACGTGCGCATGACCGGCCCGACCGAGCTCGAGCACGAGGGCACGTTCGCCCCCGCCCTGCTCGCCGGGGCGGCGTGATGCCCGTGGAGGTGCTGACCTTCGGCTGCCGCCTCAACGCCGCCGAGTCGGAGGCGATGCGCCAGCAAGCCGAGGCCGCCGGCCACCGCGACCTCGTCGTGGTCAACACCTGCGCGGTCACCGCGGAGGCCGGGCGGCAGGCCCGCAAGGCGATCCGGGCCGCCGTGCGCGCCGACGCCGGCGCCCGGGTGGTGGTGACCGGCTGCGGCGCGCAGGTCGAGACCCGGGCCTACGCCGCGATGCCGGAGGTCGCCGCCGTGATCGGCAACCGCCGCAAGCTCGACGCCGAGACCTGGCGGGACCTCGACCCGGCCGGGGGCGTCCCGGACGGGGCCGGGCGGGTGCGCGTCGACGACGTCTGGGCGCGGCGGCCCGAGCCCGCCCCCCTCCTCGGGGAGATGCCGGGGCGCACCCGCGCCTTCGTGCCGGTGCAGAACGGCTGCGACCACCGCTGCACCTTCTGCGTCATCCCGTTCGGCCGCGGCGCGTCGCGCTCGGTCGCGCCGGAGGCCGTGGTGGCGCAGGTCTCCCGCCTCGTCGAGCGCGGCACCCGCGAGGTGGTGCTCACCGGCGTCGACCTGACGGCCTACGGGCGCGAATGCGGCGGCCCGTCCCTCGGCGGCCTCGTCGCGACGATCCTGCGGGCGGTGCCGGACCTCCCGCGCCTGCGCCTCTCCTCGATCGATTCGGTCGAGGCGGACGCCGCCCTCCTCGACGCCCTGGCGGGCGAGCCGCGGCTGATGCCGCACCTGCACCTGTCGCTCCAGGCCGGCGACGACCTGATCCTGAAGCGGATGCGGCGCCGCCACGGCCGGGCCGACGCGATCCGGTTCTGCGCCGAGGTGCGGCGGCTGCGCCCGGAGACGGTGTTCGGGGCCGACCTGATCGCGGGCTTCCCGACGGAGACCGAGGCGCAGTTCGCCCGCTCGCTCGACCTCGTGGCGGCGTGCGGCCTGACCCACCTGCACGTCTTCCCCTACTCTCCCCGGCCCGGGACCCCGGCCGCCCGGATGCCCCAGGTGGCTCCCGGGACGATCCGCGACCGGGCCTCCCGCCTGCGCGCGGCCGGGGCCGCCGCGCTCCGGCGCCGGCTCGACGCGGAAATCGGCCGCACCCACCGGGTTCTGGCCGAGCGCGGCGGCCTCGGCCGCACCGAGTCCTTCCTGCCCGTGCGGCTGCCCGAGGGCGCCGAGCCGGGGGCGCTCGTTCCCCTGCGCATCGCCGGGCACGACGGGCGGGCGCTGCTCGCCGCGTAGGGCTTGCTTCTCCCGGGGCGTCGCGTCCGCACGCGCGTCCGAGCTCCCGGCCCGGTGCAGACGCGTTCCTCCGCTCGCCACGGGCTCCTACCGCCCCGCCCGGGTGCGCCGGCGCACAGCGGCCGGCCCGCCCGGCTTGCCCACGGCCGCGTGCACTGCAAAAAGGGAGCCGCGGGCGCGCGCCGCCCCCGGTGCGGCGGCCGAGATCGGTTAGGGCAGCGGATGCGAAGCCTGTTCGTCCTGCTCACGATCGCCGTCGCGATCGGCCTCATCGTCAACTCCCTGATCGAGAACGCGGACACGAAGGCCCTCGCGGTCGCCCAGGCCGAGGCCGCTCGCCGGGTCGTGGCGGCGGTCGACGCGTTCGCCGGCAAGGCCGGCCTCTCGCAGGACTGGGTAGCGTACTGCCGGGTCGAGACGCAGCGGAAGATCGGCCTGTACCCGAAGGACGGCTCGATCCCGTTCGGCCTGCGCTACTCGAGCGCCACCGCGGCGGAGGTCCAGGCCGCCATGCGGGTGCGCGAGCAGTACGAGATGTCGGATCAGATCCTCTGCCTCGCGACCCTGAGGAACGCGCTCCGGGGGGCGGACGACCCCGTCCGGTAGGACGGCGTCCCGCCGGCGCTCGCGGCCCCGGGCTCGGCCGCGCCGTCGAGGTCCCTGCCCCGGCGCGAGCGGCCTCGTCACGCCCCCGGGAGGCGCCGCAGCCGGACCACCGCGCGGTCGAGAGCGCCCAGGAACGCCGAGCGGTCCCGGGGCGAGAACGGCTTCGGGCCACCCGTGACCGCCCCCGCCTCGCGCAGGCTCTGCATCAGGTCGCGGGTCGCGACGGCCATGCCGATGGAGGCGTCCGTGAAGCCCTTTCCGGTCGGCGACAGGACCGTCGCGCCGGCCTTGACGCAGCGGCTCGCGAGCGGCACGTCGGCCGTGACCACGACGGCGCCCGGCCCCGCCCGCTCGGCGATCCAGTCGTCGGCCGCGTCGAACCCGTCCGAGACCACGATCCGCTCGATCCAGGGCTCCCGCGGCACGTTGATGAAGGCGTTGGCGACCATGAAGACGTGGAGCCCGTAGCGCCCGGCGACGCGGTAGACCTCGTCCTTCACCGGGCAGGCATCCGCATCGACGTAGATGGCGATCGGGTGGGGCATCGTCGCTCTCAGGTCGGGTCGTCCGCGCGGCGCCGCTCCCGGGGAAGCCGGAACCGGGCCGGCCTCGCGGAGGGACGAGAGGTTAGGGTCCGCCAGGCGCTTGGCTCGAGCGCCTGGCAGACCCTATCTCAGGTGCCCGGATTGACGAACAGGCTGGCGAACTCGGCTGGCCCGTAGTCGCGGCCGGTGATGTCGGTGATCACGACGTCCGCATGGCCGTCCGCCGTCAGCGCGACGGCCTTCTCCAGGGCGGATTCCGGCGTGGTGCGCTGGTACGACAGCCGGCCGTCGGCGGTGTGGGCGGTCACGACGAGTTGCATGAAGCTCCTGCTTCGTTGGGATCGGCCAGCTTACCGGAGCACGCCACCGTTCGCGAGTCCGGACCGGCCTTCCCCGCGCCGGAGCGTGGTCCCGGGCCGCGCGTCCTCCTCCGACCGGGGTCCCGCCCGGCCCCGCGGGATGCTTTGTGTCTCCGCGCGAATCGGCCTAGCCTGCCGATTCGGGAAGTTGGCCGCAGAAAGCACGAGCCGACGAGGGAGACGTCCATGCAGGATCCCGTTCGCATCACGGTGAAGCCCGACGGCCGCTACACGCTGTTCCGGGGGGATCGCCCCCTGATCTACGGCCTCGAGCGGGAGGTCGCCCTGCGCCTCGCCGAGACCTACAACGTCGTGATCGAGCGGGCCTACAGCATCGGCTAGCCTCTCGCCCGGCGCAGTCGATACTTCCTCCTCATCCGGACCGAACACGGATCGCGCACGCGGACGACCGGCCGGTGTCTCGCGGGGTGCCGGTTGCGTCCTCGCGTGGTCTCGCGACGACGTGGCCGTTCGTCCAGCGCGGGCCGCGCGGCGCCACGAGATGCCTGGGCCCAGCCGGCTGCGGGACGTCGCCCGGGTGGCCTTCCGCCGGGACCCGGCTTCCCCCGAAGGCCCGGGCACGCCTCGGCCAGAACGCAGCGCCGTGGTTCGCAGGAGACCGGGACCGGCCGGGACGCGAGGGCGTGCGCTGCGTGCCGGGCAGACCCGAGCCCGTCCCGTCGGGCCTCGCCCGCGTGAGCGCCGCGTCGCAGGACAAAACACGCGGGCCGGACGTCGGCAGAGGTCTCAGGGGTGCCGAGATCCAGCCCGCAGTTGCGCCGGAGTGTCATGGAGGTCGCGAAATCAGCGACGCCGGCGCACAACCTAAGATATAGTTTGCGATCACGAATGCAACCGGAATAATCTTCTCCCGCGGCCCATCGCGTGAGCGGAGCCGTACCGTCATGGAGATCCTGGCGCGCCGACGCTTCTACCGAAGGTTGTAACCGATCCTCCGCGGGTCGCGCGCGCTGCCGTGCGCTCGCCGAACGGCCGGGCGAGCGCCGGGGGGCGGGTGACGACGCGGTCCGCGCGGCCGCGCAGGGTCAGCGGGCGGGACAGACGGGTCCGGTCAGGAGGGCTCCCGCCCCGGCGCCCAGGGGGCCCGCACTCGCCGGGGCCGCGGACGCCGCCTGGTCTCCCGTCGGGTCCAGGTCGGCGCGCGGGCCGATCACGGCGGCGGGCTGCGCGACCAGGCCGCCCGGCACTTGGCCGGTGGAGGCTTGGCCGGTGGAAGCTTGGCCGGTGACTGCTTGGCCAGCAGGAGCTTGGCCGGCCGGGGCCTGGATGTTGATCGGCCAGCTCAGCCCGCCGGCGGGCAAGGGCCGCCCCGAGGCCACGAGCGCCTCCGCGTGATCGAGCAGCATATCCTCGATGTCAGCCGGTCCCAGCATCGCCAACTCCATCGCGTATTTTGCACTGCACAATGCGAACCGGGCGACGCGGGCAAGGTTCCCGCCGGGCACGCTGCGCGGGGCTCACCCCGGAGGCACACCTCGGGCGCGCGCGGAGCCGCGTCCGGCCACGGTCGCACAGGGCCGCGGCCGTCTGAGCAGGCCTGCGCCGGAGGGTGGCGTACCGGGTGTCCTCGCGCGTCGGGAGGGGCCATCGCGCCACCGGCACCTCTGCTCCCGCTGGCCCCGCGGCGCTCGCGCGCCTCGCCGGGCGATGCTCCTCTGAAAAGAAAGGCCGCTCTCGCGAGCGGCCTCGAAGTCTAGGGAGGAAACGCCCAAAGAGGGCATGCATGACCGCGACAGCGTCGCGGGCCGGCAGACACACTCTACGCTGCACCGCACTTGGTGCAAAGCGCAAAACCGGTCCGCGCTGCACGAGCTGCGACTTCGTTGCACGGACGCATCACTTGCCCGTTGCGCGGGCCGGCAGTGTCGGCAGGGCGCGAATGCCCGATCCGGTCCGCGCCGTAGCGGCCCGGATCGGCGACGCGCCGAGCCCGCCGCGCGGGGACGGGCGCAGCCTCCGTCTCAGAAGACGCGGGCGTGCCACGTCGGCCCGAAATGGGCCGAGGCGCGCCGCTGCACCGGAACGGCTCTCGCCGCGCCCTGGTTCACGAGCCCGAGGCAGCACGCGGCCAGGAATGCGCAGACGCTGCCGCCGAGGGGCGCCGCCGCGAAGGCGACGGAATGGCCGGCGCCCCAGAGGAGCGCCGTCGTCAAGGGGCCGCCGATCAGGGCGGACATCACCAGCGGGATCATGGTCGATCTCTCAGACATGGATTTCGTAAGGCAATGATCGAGGAGGCGGAGTTGTTTCCTCGATCGCCGCAGTTCCGGACCGAGCGCCGTGCATGGCTCGCCGCGTCGGCGGGACGCCCGGCTCAGATCCTGAGCATTCCCCATTGGCCGATGACCAGCACGCCGAGGGCCACCGCGACGGCGCAGCCGCCGGCGAGGCGCTGGTCGTCGTCGATCCGGCCGAAGCCCCAGAGCAGAAGCAATCCCGCCGTCAGGGAACTGGCCGCACCGAGCGTGAGGGGAGTGAGGAGAGAAGAGATGTGCGCCTCCGGTCTGTCGGACGCCACGGATCGGGAACGCGGGCGGGAAGAGCACGGCCGCCCCGCCTGGGGGATGCGGGACGGCCGCCCCTTCTCCGATCGCTCCGGCGCAGCACGCCGGAGCGCCGGAAACCCGGACCCGACCTCGGCCCCGTCCGCTCCGGCGCTCCCCCGAGGGGCGTCCCGAGCGATGGCGGGGGCGGGCACGGACCTGATCGTGCGTGGTTGGTCCTGCGTGGACGAGAAGCAGGATGCCCGCGGCCGGCGGGAGCTTCCGTGAGGTACATCACACAGGCCGGCGGCCGCGGGGATCGCCCCGCCGGGGCGGACGAAAGGGCGGCGCCGGGGCGCGCAAAGTGCTACCGAGGCGCGGAGTGTGGTTGGAGCAGAGATGGACCGGAATGGCGATCAGGGCGCTGAACACCCGCAACAAGCTCTCGAACGACTTCAACGACGCGACTGACGCCTTCATCGACGAGGTGCTGGACGCCCTCCAGGCGGGCCGGATCCCCCGCGACCTGGCGCGGGCCTACCTGGCCCACCCCGTCGCCATGATGCATGCGGACGGCGCCCAGGCCGTCGCGAACTATCTCGACCGGATGCTGGCCCAGCGCCCCGAGATCGACTGGACACCCGGCGAGTAGCCGCGCAGCGAGGTTCGGAGCGTGGACACCCCCGTCATCAGGCGCGTCGCGGCGGCCATCCAGGCGGAGGATGCCGGGCCGGGCACGCTCTTCGGCATCGACGACGCGGCGGCCGAGCGCTTCGCGCGGGCGGCCGTCGCGGCGTACGGGGCGGCGCTCGCCGAGGCCGGCCTGGCGATCGTGCCCCTCGCGGTCGCCGAGGCCATGCAGGCCCACGATCAGCAGGTCACCGAGCAGGGCCGGAAGGCGGCCGAGGACCGGGAGAGCGTGAAGAAGCCGCTCGAGCGCTACCGCAGGCTGACCGGCCGGAAGGCGTGATTGCGGTCCCCCGGGCGACGCGGCCGGCCACGCCTCCCGCCCCGGCGGCTCGCGACCGGCGGCCCCCCTCATCCGGGTCGCGAGGACGCCCGCAGGGCCTGGCGCGCGCGGCGCCGCGGCCGCACGCGCGGGTTGCAATTTCTCGATCCCGAGGCCCGGAGGCGCGCTTATGGCCTAGCTTGCCGGCGCCGGGCATGTTAGTGTTCACGGCATCATCGGTGGCGAAGCGAAAGTAGTCCTTCTGCAATCGGCCAGGACGGACCGAGCATCCGCGCCACCGCAGACGATCCGATGCTGCTGCGCGACAGCAGTGCGAGAACGATCCGTTCTGCGCCATGCGGCTTTGCATGCGCGGACGCGGGATCCTCTGACTGGACCGAGCGATACGCACCCTCCCGGCGGCGGCAGCTGTGCCGACGCCTGTCGGCCGATGCTTGCCCGAAGGAGTGACGGCATGAGGAAGCACGCCCGCGCGGCCGGTCTGGCCGTGCTCGCCGCCGTGACGACGACGGCGGTCTCCGCCCAGGAATCGAGTGCGCAGCGCGCCGCCTGCACGCCGGACGTGATCCGCCTCTGCTTCGGCGACATCCCGGACGTGCCGCGCATCAAGGCCTGCCTGCGCCGGGAGCGCCAGAACCTGAGCACGGCCTGCCAGGAGGTCTTCAACGCCGTCGACCGCGGCGGCGCCTCCGCGTCCGCGACGACGCGGCGCCGGGGGTAGCGGCGTCCGGTTCGCGCGGCCCCGGTCCCGCCCGGCGTCCTCAGGGCCGGGAAATCGGGCCCGGCGCGGGTCCGCGGCGGAACGGCGGGGCCGTCCGTCCTGTTGCGTCACGACCCCTCCGCTCTCGTGACTGGACCCGTCGATGCCGGACGAACCCGCCCCGCAGACCTTCGCGCGCCTTCCGAGCGCCCGTCTCGATGATCTGCGCGCCGCGAAGGTCGCCATCATCGGCGCGGCGAACGGCTCGCCCTACGAGGCCGGCCGCGAGAGCCACGCCGCGGCCGCGCCGGCCGCGCTCCGGGCGGCCTCGGCGGCGTTCACGCTCAGGCACTTCGACTTCGACCTGGACGGACCCCTCCTCGACGCGGAGGGCGAGGGAAGCGGGATCGTCGATTGCGGCGACGTCCCGACCGACCCGGCGGATCCCGCCGGCAACCGCGCGCGCATCAGCGACGCGGTCCGGACGATCCTGGCGGCCGGCGCCGCGCCCCTCGTCCTCGGCGGCGACGATTCGGTGCCGATCCCGGTCCTGCAGGCCTTCGAGAGCCAGGGCCCGATCACGATCCTCCAGATCGACGCGCACGTCGATTGGGGCGACGTGATCCAGGGCAACGGCCTCGGGTACGGCAGCCCGATGCGCCGCGCCTCCGAGATGCCGTGGGTGAGCGGCATGGTGCAGGTCGGGATCCGCGGCCTTGGGAGCGGCACCCCCGACCAGATCGCCGACGCCCGCGCCTGGGGCAGCCGGATCGTGACGATGCGCGACTTCCGGCGCATGGGGATCGAGGGAGCCCTCGCCCTGGTGCCGGCCGGCGGCGACGTGTTCGTGACGATCGACGTCGACGGCTTCGATCTCGCGATCATGCCGGCCGTGAACGCCCCGACGCCCGGCGGTCTGTTCTACCAGGACGTGATCGAGCTCATCCACGGCGTGAGCGACCGGGCCCGCATCTGCGGCTGCTCCCTGGTCGAGCTGGTGCCCGAGAAGGACCCGGGCGGCCTGTCGGCCCTGACGGCGGCCCGGGTCGCCTGCACGGTCGCCGCGCTGATGCGGGTGCTCTAGGGGCGGCGCCGGAGCCGCGCCGCGCCGCGCTTGCCGGCCGGCGGGGCGGCCGCCTCGGCCCCCGGGGCCGGCGCAGGTCTCAGGACAGGTGCAGGCCGGTGCCGAGCGCCGTCGGGCGCCGGCCCGCGGGCGCCGACGCCGCGGTCTCGGGCCCGTGCGCCTCCAGGACCGTCTTGCCCCGGAACACCCAGTAGGCGTGCGCCGTGTAGGCGAGGACGACCGGCAGGACGAGCACGACGCCGCCGAGGATGAAGCGCAGCGTGGCGGCGTCCGAGGCCGCCTCCCAGAGGGTGGCGTGGTACGGCACCACGTGCGGCCAGAGGCTGGCGACGAGGCCCGCGAAGCCGAGCACGAACAGCAGGATGGCGAGCAGGAAGGGCCGGCGCTCGTGCCGCCCCCAGAGGCTGCGCCAGAGCAGCACCGCCGCGCCGGCGGCCGCGAGCGGCAGCGGCGCGAGCCAGAGGAGGCGCGGCCACGCGAACCAGCGCGCCGCCACGTGCGGCTCGCTCAGCGCCGTCCAGGCGCTCACCAGCGCCATCATGGCCATCGCCAGGATCAGCGCGGCGTGGGCGACCTCGCGGCCGAAGACCTGCGTCGGGCCGTCGGTCCGCCAGATCAGCCAGCCGGCGCCGAGGAGCGCGTAGCCGCCGACGATCCCGGCGGCGCACAGGAGACCCAGGATCGAGACGAACGAGAACGGACCCCCGGCGAAGTGGCCGTCCTCGATCGCCACCCCCTGGATGAACCCGCCGAGGATCAGGCCCTGGCAGAGGGCCGCGGCGAGGGAGCCGCCCGCGAAGGCGAAGTCCCAGACCCGCCGGAAGCGCCCGGCCTGGAAGCGGAACTCGAAGGCGATGCCGCGCAGGATGAGGGCGAACAGCATCGCCATGATGGGGAGGTAGAAGGCCGGCAGCAGGACGTAGTAGGCCATCGGGAAGGCGGCCCAGAGCACGGCGGCGCCGAGCACGAGCCAGGTCTCGTTGCCGTCCCAGAACGGCGCGACGCTCTGCATCATCAGGTCCCGGTCGCGGTCCATGGGCGCGAGCAGGAACAGGATGCCGATGCCGAGGTCGAACCCGTCGGCGATCACGTAGAGCGCCACGGCGCCGGCCGCGACGAGGGCGAAGACGAGGGGCAGGTCCATGGCTACTCTCCGGGGGCCAGCGTGCGGGCGTAGGCGGGCGCGGCGCCCACGATCGCGGGGCCGGCCTGCTCCAGGCCGGGCCGGACCGCGTTCGGCCTCTCGTCCGCCAGCGGGTCTGGCCCGCGCATCGCGATCCGCGCGCCGTACCAGAAGAACGCGAGGAGCAGCAGGTTGTAGACGACGAAGAACAGGATGAGGGAGGACAGCACCGCCCCCGCCGGCTGCACGGTCACGGCGTCCGCCGTGCGCAGGTGCCCGTAGACCACGAAGGGCTGCCGGCCGGTCTCGGTGACGGTCCAGCCCGCCACGATGGCGACGAAGCCGAGCGGTGTTCCCGCCATGCAGGCGACCTGGAACCAGCGGGTGGCGTAGAGCCGGCCGCGCCAGCGCAGCCAGGCGCCGGTCAGCGCCAGGGCGATGAGCACGAGGGCGATGCCCACCATGATGCGGAAGGCGAAGAACACGAACGGCGCGTAGGGGCGGTCGGCGGCGGGCACCGCCTTGAGGCCCTGCACCTCGCCGTCCCACGAATGCGTCAGGTAGAGGCTCGCGAAGCCCTTGATCGGGAGCGCGACCTCGTAGAGGTTCCGCTCCTGGCCCATGTCGGGCCAGGCGAAGAGCAGGCTGGGAACGGCCCGGCCGGTGTCCCAGATCCCCTCCATGGCGGCGACCTTGGTCGGCTGGTGCACCAGCGTGTTGCGGCCGTGCGCGTCGCCCAGCACCGCCTGGAGGGGCGCGAGGACGAGGCAGGCCCACATCGCCATCGAGAAGGCGGTCCGCGAGGCCGTGACGTGCGTGCCGCGCCAGAGGTGGTAGGCTGAGACCCCGGCCACCACGAAGCTGCCGGTGAGGTAGCTCGCGCAGACCATGTGCATCAGGCGGTACGGGTAGGACGGGTTGAAGAAGGCCTGCGCCCAGTCGCTGACGCGGAAGATGCCCTCCGGGTCGACGGTGTAGCCGGCCGGCGTCTGCATCCAGCTGTTCGAGGCCAGGATCCAGCTCGCGCTGATGAGCGTGCCGGTCGCCACCATGAGGCAGGCGAAGGCGTGCAGGCCCGGGCCGACCCGGCGCTCGCCGAACAGCACGATGCCGATGAAGCCCGCCTCGAGGAAGAAGGCCGACAGGACCTCGTACAGGAAGAACGGGCCCAGCACGTTGCTGACCGAGCGCGAGAAGCCGCTCCAGTTGGTGCCGATCTGGTAGCCGAGCACGATCCCGGTGATCACCCCCATGCCGAAGCCGAGCGCGAAGATCCGGATCCAGAAGCGCATCAGCGCCCGGTAGACCGGATCGTCGGTGCGCCAGGTGAGGACGCTCAGGAACGCCACGAAGGACGCGATGCCGATCGTGAAGGCCGGCCACAGGATGTGGAAGGCGACCGTGAAGGCGAACTGGATGCGCGAGAGCAGGAGGGCGTCCATCGTCACATCCCCCGGCCTGCGCGGATGCGGACCGGGACGGCCTTGTAGGAGGGCGTGCCGCTCTGCGGGTCCCGCGCGTAGAGCGGCACCAGCGGGTTGGCCTCGGGGTAGTAGGCCCCGCAGCACCCGTCGGGCAGGCGGTAGGGCACGACCTTGAAGCCCTCGACGACGCGGGAGACGCCGTCGGTCGAGAGGGTCTCGAGGGCGACCGCGTCGCCCGCCCGAAGGCCGCGCCGGCCCATCTCGGCCTCGTTGAGGAACACCACCATGCGCTGCCCGAACACGCCGCGGTAGCGGTCCGACAGGCTGTAGAGCGTCGTATTGTACTGGTCGTGGCTGCGCAGGGTGGTCAGCCACAGCGCCTCCGGGTCGTCCTGGTGGGGATCCTCCTCCAGGCCCTCGTAGACGGCGAACTCCGCCTTCCCGGAGGGCGTGGCCCAGATGCGCTCCCGCGCCAGGGAGGTCAGGTGGAAGCCGCCGCGGACGCGGATGCGGGCGTTGTAGCCCTGGAAGATCGGGAACACCGCCTCGATGGCGGTGCGGATGCGGTCGTAATCCGCCGTCAGGTGCTCCCACGGGATCGTGGACGCGGGCCCGAGCGTCGCCCGCGCGAGGCCGGCCACGATCGCGGTCTCGCTGCGCAGGTGCGCCGACGCGGGGGCGTTGCGGCCGGCTGAGGCGTGGACCATCGACATCGAATCCTCGACCGTGATCGATTGCGGCCCGGTCTCCTGCCGGTCGACCTCGCTGCGGGCGAGGCAGGGTAGGATGAAGGCCTGCCGGCCGTGGACGAGGTGGCCCCGGTTGAGCTTGGTCGAGATCGCGACCGTCAGGGCGAGGCCGCGCATGGCCCGGCGCGTCGCCTCCGTGTCGGGGGCCGCGGCCACGAAGTTGCCGCCGAGCGCCACGAAGGCCCGGGCCTGCCCGCTCCGCATCGCCTCGATGGCGGCCACGACGTCGTGCCCGTGGCGGCGCGGGGGCTCGAACCCGAAGGTGTCGCGCAGCCGGTCGAGGAAGGCGTCCGTGGGCTTCTCGGTGATGCCGACCGTGCGGTTGCCCTGGACGTTCGAGTGGCCGCGGACCGGGCAGATCCCGGCCCCGGGGCGCCCGATATTGCCGCGCAGGAGCGCGAGATTGGTCAGGAGCCGGACGTTCTCGGTCCCGCGCCGGTGCTGGACCAGGCCCATGCCGTAGACGAGAATGGCCTTGTCGGCCCGCAGGTAGGTGCCCGCGGCGGCGTCCAGCTCCGCCCGCGTCAGCCCCGACGCGCGCTCGATCGCCGGCCAGGGCGTGGCGCGCAGGTCGGCGGCCAGCGCCTCGAAGCCGGTCGTGTGCCCGGCGATGAAGTTCACGTCGAGGAGGCGCGCCGCGTCGGCGGCGGCGGCGGCATCGTCGCGCTCGATGCAGGCCTTCAGGAGGCCCTTGAGGGCGGCGGCGTCGCCGCCGACCCGGACCTGGTAGATCTGCGACGAGATCGGCGTGGATGTCAGCGACGCCATCTCGATCGGGTTCTGCGGCGCCTGGAAGCGCTCCAGGGCGCGCTCGCGCAGCGGGTTGAAGCTCAGGATCGCGGCACCCCGCCGGGACGCGTCGCGCAGCGACGTCATCATGCGCGGACTGTTGGTGCCCGGGTTCTGGCCGAAGATCAGGATCGCGTCCGCGGCGTCGAAATCCTCCAGCAGGACCGTACCCTTGCCGACGCCGATGCTCTGCGGCAGGCCGACGCTCGTCGCCTCGTGGCACATGTTCGAGCAGTCCGGGAAGTTGTTGGTCCCGAACGCGCGCGCGAAGAGCTGGAACAGGAAGGCGGCCTCGTTCGAGGCCCGGCCCGAGGTGTAGAACTCGACCTGGTCGGGGCTGTCGAGGCCGTCGAGGACCGCCGCGATCCGCCGGAACGCCTCGTCCCAGGCGACGGGCCGGTAGGTGTCGCTGGCCTCGTCGTAGGCGAGCGGGTGGGTGAGCCGCCCGAGCATCTCCAGGTCGTAGTCGCTCCAGGTCTCGAGCGCGGCGACCGTGAGCCCGGCGAGGCGCTCGGGCGTGCAGCGCTTGGCCGTCGCCTCCCAGGCCACGGCCTTGGCGCCGTTCTCGCAGAACTCGAAGGAGCTGGTGTGCTTCGGATCGGGCCAGGCGCAGCCGGGACAATCGAAGCCCTCGGGCTGGTTCATGCGCAGCAGCGTCGCGGCGCCGGCCGCCGGGATGCCCTGCTCGACCAGAGCCTTCCCGGTTGCCTCGAGTGCCCCCCAACCGCCGGCCGGACTTGTGTAGGGTCGTATATGGGGCTTCGACACGAGTGACCCTCCTCTCCGGCGAAGACGACCATGCTCTCGGTTGGTGTTATGGCCAAGTTATACGTATGTATGACGGCCTATACTGAGGAATCCGCGCGCGTGGCCGTGCGCCGGGGAACGTCCGGCCGTCCCTGGGGCGCGTGGGGCCGCCGCGCCCTCGCGGGCGTCTTGCGGGCGGGCGCCGCCCGGCCCGCCGTGGACATGCGCCGTCGCCGTCGTGCCGGCCGCCCGGTGGAGGCCGGCGGGCCATCACCGTGTTGCCCCGGAGCGGGCGCAGCCATCAGCTGGTCGGACGGGGCGGCGGCACGCCCCGGTCCCGGGGGTGCGGCTGTGGGCGGCCGGGCCGCGGCGCACCCGCTTCCCGTCGCCCTCCCCCGGCGGGCCCGGCTACGGCTTCCGCTCGCGGGGCGTGACGGCGCGCCGGTCGACGCGGCCGTCGCGCAGGATCGCCAGCGCCACCGGGCGGTCGACGCGGCCGGCGTCGAGGAGCCGGATCAGGTCGTCGGCCCCGTCGACCGCGTGGCCGTCGAGGGCGACGATGATGTCCCCGACCCTCAGGCCGCCGAGCGCGGCCGGGCCGCCCGGCTCGACCTCGCCGATCCGGACCGCGCGCGGCCCCGCGCCGGCGGCGACGGCCAGGCGGCGCGGCAGCGGCATGGTCTGGGCGGTGATCCCGAGATGGGCGCGGCGGACCCGCCCGTGCGTGAGGAACGCCCCGATCACGAACCGGGCCGTGTTGCTGGAGACGGCGAAGCACAGCACCTGCGCGCCCCCGATCATCGCCGTGTTGATCCCCACGACCTCGCCGGAGGCCGAGACCAGGGGTCCGCCGGAATTGCCGGGGTTCAGCGCCGCGTCGGTCTGGATCACGTCCTCGATCAGCCGCCCGTTGCGGCCCCGCAGGGACCGGCCGAGCGCCGAGACGACCCCGGCCGTGACCGTCGATTCGAACCCGAGCGGGTTCCCGATCGCCACGACGAGGTGGCCGCGGCGCAGCGACTTCGAATCGCCGAGCGCCGCCGCGCGCCCCCCCCCCGGCAGGGCCGCGCGCAGCAGGGCGAGGTCGGTGTCGAGGTCGTCCCCCAGGACCTGGGCCTCGGTGTCGGTCCCGTCGGTCAGGGCGACGCGCACGCGACGGGCGCCCGAGACGACGTGGCTGTTGGTCAGGATCAACCCGTCGCCCGCGATGACAACGCCCGAGCCGAAGCCGCCCCGGCGCCCTCCCGCGCGGGTCTCGACCCGGACCACGGCGGGCCCGACGAGGTCGGCGGCCTGCGCGACCACGCGCGAGTAGGCGTCGAGGGGGGATTCCGGCGCGGTCGAGCCGGGATGGGCGTGTCGGGCGTCGTCGCGGGTGGTGTCGGACATGGCGGCCTCGCTGTCGGGCCGCGATGTGGGGATCGCGCGGCCGTCGCGCCGCCTGCCCGGATGGCTAGGCCGCCTGCCCGCACCGCCGGCGCGGCCGCGTCCGCCGCGGGGCGGCGCGCTACTCGACCAGCGCGCCGTACAGCAGGTTCTTGAACAGGAACCGCGTCTTCTGGCGGGTGCTGGGTCCGGCCGCGAGGAAGACGCCCACGATCCGCTCGGCACGGTCCACCGTGAAGCTCGTGCCGCCGGCCCCGGCCCACATGGCGTCGCCCTTCGAGCCCGGGATCCACGCGCCGCCCTCGTCGAGCCTGACGCCCCAGCCGAGGCCGAAGCCGTAGCCCGGGCCCGTGGTCGGGGACGGCGAGCCCTCCAGGCCCTGGATGTGGTTGGACAGCATGAACGCCACGGATTCCCGGGACAGGATGCGCACCCCGTCGAGCTCCCCGCCGTTCGCGACCATCTGGGCGAAGCGGAAATAGTCCCTGGCGCCGATCACCGCGCCTGCGCCGCCGTGGACGTAGCGCCTGCCGGGGTCCTGCTCGCTGCGGGCCAGCCGCCAGAGATCGGCCTTGAGCGGGTCGGCGTCGTACGCGTCAGCGAAGCGGGAGGCCTGGTCCGGCCGCAGCTGGAAGCTCGTCTCGTTCATGCCGAGGGGCTTGAACAGGGTCTCGGCCAGGTGGACGTCGAGGCGCCGGCCCGCGACCTTCTCGACCACGAGGCCGAGCACGTCGGTCGCCACCGAGTATTCCCAGCGCGTGCCGGGCTCGTACGCGAGGGGGATCGCGGCGAGGCGCTTGATGAACTCCTCGTTCGAGACGTCCGTGTTGAGGCTCTCGACGTCGGCCTTCTCGTAGGCCTCCTTCATCTCCGGGAAGGGCGCCGTGCCCGAGTAGGTGAAGCCCGCGGTGTGGCGGAACAGGTCCCAGACCAGGATCGGTCGCTTGGCCGGGACGGCGACGCGGCTCGTGCGCCCGCGCTCGTCGCGCACCTCGGCGTAGACCTTCATCTCCTTGAACTCGGGGAAGTACTGCGCGAGCGGGTCGCGCAGGCTGAGCCTGCCCTGCTCCATGAGGGCGACCGCGGCCACGGCCACGAACGGCTTCGTCATGGAGAAGCCGCGGAACACGGCGTCGCGGGTCATCGGCTTCGTCCTGGCCGAGTCGAGGAAGCCGTGGGCCTCGAAATGCACGATCTTGCCGTTGCGGGCGATCAGCGTCACCGCGCCCGGGATCGTGCCCTGCTCGATCTCCTGCTTCAGCACGGGCGCGATGCGCGCCAGCCGCTCGGTCGACAACCCCTCCTGGACCGGCGTCTCGTCGGCCGCGAGGGCGAGCCCGGTGCCGAGCACGCCCGCGAGTGAGAGCCACGCCACGCGCTTCGCGTTCCGCATCGTCGATGTCCTCCCGTTTCGCGCAGCATAGGCATCGGCGCGCCGCAGGGCCAGGACCTCGCCGACCCTCGCGCCGGACCGGTGTCGACCCCGGGGGGGAAGCGTCCTAGGCCGGTCCCGACGCGGGCCGGCACAGCGTCCCGACGGCGTAGCGGGTCGCGCAGCCGGGTCCCGGCCAGGCCAGGGCCTCGTCGAAGTGGCGGCAGAGCGAGGCGCGGTCGACCCGCACCGCCTCGTTGGCGTCGTCCGCGCGTCCGGCCTGCGGATCGAAGTAGCCGGGGCGCAGGCACACGGCGGGATGGCCCGTCTGATCGGCGAAGGCCCGCACCAGGGCCTCTCCGGCGAGCTTCGAGGCCGCGTACCAGGTCATGCGGTCCGACAGGCCCCAGGCCGGCGCGTCGGCCCAGATCGAGCTCGCGAAGATCAGCCGCCGCACGCCGGCCCGCAGGCAGGCGCCCACGACCGTCAGGGTCGCCACGGTGTTGTCGTGGCCGCCGCGCTCGAACGGCGAGCCGGGATCCGGATCGGCCGCCAGGTGCACCACGGTCTCGGCCCCCGCGAAGGCCGGCCCGCAGGCCTCGGGTCCGTGCAGGAGATCGACGATGCGCTCGGCGCCGTGGCGGTCGAGCCCGATCACGGCGCGCTCGCGCCAGTGCTCCCGCAGCGTGCGGCCCATGCGGCCGGCGGCGCCCGTGATCAGGATCGTGCCCGTCACGGGACCTCGTCTCCGGAGCGCGGCGCCGCGCGCGCGGGCCGCATCGGCTGCACCCGTGCGGTCATCCGATCGCCACCACCACCCCCTCGTGGGGCGCGAGCGCGAGTCCCGGCCCCTCCGCGCCCGCGCCGTTCGCCTCCGTACGGCTCGAGAGCAGGAGCCGCCCCGCCCGCGTGAGGGGGGGCGTCGCGGTCCGGGCGCTGAAGTTCAGGGCGACGAGCAGGCGCCGCCCGGCGTGCGTGCGCTCGTAGGCGAGGACCGCCTCGTCCGCCTCCACGATCGCGACGGCCCCCGCCGACAGGGCGGGCTCGCCGCGGCGCAGGCGCAGGAGCGCGCGGTAGAGGGAGAGCAGCGAGCCCGGATCCGCCGCCTGGGCCGCGACGGTCAGGCCCGGATCCGCGGGCCCGAGCGGCAGCCACGGCTCGCCCTCGGTGAAGCCGCCGCCCGGGCCCGGAGCCCACGGCATCGGGGTCCGCACCGGGTCCCGGCCGAGCCCGAGACCGGGCACGTTCCGCTCCCAGGGATCCTGCACGCGGTCCGGCGGGATCGGCACGTCGCGCATGCCGATCTCCTCGCCCTGGTAGAGGGTGGGCGTCCCGCGCAGCGTCAGCAGCAGCATCGCGGCGACGCGCGCCTGCTCGGCGCCGAGGCGACTGACGAGGCGGGAGCGATCGTGGTTCCCCAGCACCCAGTTCGGCCAGCCGCCGGGAGGCAGCGCGGCCTCGTAGGCTCGCACCAAGGCCGCGATGGCGGCGGGCGTCCAGGGCGTCGAGAGCAGGTGGAAGTTGAACGGCAGGTGGAAGCCGGAGAGATCCCTGCCGTAATAGGCCATCAGCCGGTCGATGGGCAGGTACGCCTCCCCGATCAGCACGCGGCCGTCGTAGGCGTCGGCCACGCGCCGCATCGCGGCGATCGCGTCGTGCACCTCGGGCTGGTCCATGGTGTGGGCGCGGATGACGGCGCGGGCCGGCGACTGGCCGGTGCGCCAGGCCGGATCGGGCGGGTTGTCCCGCAGCGCCTCGTCCTCGATCAGGTGGTGGATGGCGTCGACGCGCATGCCGTCCACGCCGCGGTCGAACCAGAAGCGCAGCACGTCCAGCATGGCGTCGCGCACCTCCGGATGCCGCCAGTTCAGGTCGGGCTGCTCCCTCAGGTAGGCGTGGTAGTAGTACTGCCCGGTGGGCTCGTCGAAGGTCCAGGCGGGCCCGCCGAACTCGCTCAGCCAGTTGCTGGGCGGCCCGCCGCCGGGCCCCGGGTCGCGCCAGACGTACCAGTCCCGCTTCGGGCTGCTGCGGCTGGACCGGCTCTCGACGAACCAGGGGTGCCGGTCCGAGCTGTGGTTCGGGACGTAGTCGAGGATGATCCGCAGGCCCCGCGCGTGGGCGGCCGCGATCAGGCGGTCGAGATCGTCCAGGGTGCCGAAACGCGGGTCGACGCCCCGGTAGTCGGAGACGTCGTAGCCGAAATCCGCCATGGGCGACGGGTAGATCGGCGAGATCCAGACCGCCTCGACGCCGAGCGCGACGAGATGATCGAGCCGCGCGAGGATGCCCGGCAGGTCGCCGATCCCGTCCCCGTTCGAGTCCTGGAACGAGCGCGGGTAGATCTGGTAGATGACGCCCGTCTGCCACCAGGCTGGATCGCCCGCGTCCATTCGGCCTCGCATCGTCGCGTCGGGGCTGCGGCGCGCGGGACGCCGGGCGCCCCCACGGAGCGCGCCGTCCGCGCTGCCGGGGGAACTCGCGGCACGGCACTCGGGTTCGGCCCGGCGGGGAGGCGCTGATCCCCGGCCGCGCCCGCGGCAGTGGCACCGTGTCCCGATCCGGGCCATGATCGCCCCGGCACACGGAGCCTCGGCGATGCGCACGAAGCCAGTCCTGACGATCGAGGATGCGCGCCGCATCATGGCGGCGGCCCGGCTCGAGGCGGAGCGGCGCCGTCTCGAGGTCAGCATCGCCGTGGTGGACGAGGCCGGCGTCCTGATCCTGCTCGAGCGGCTCGACGGGGCACGGCTGCACACGCCGGATGCCGCGACACTCAAGGCCCGCACCGCCGCGATCGTCCGGACCGCGACGGCGGACCTCCAGGACCAGGTCGGCGCGAACCCGGCCCTGCTCTCCTTCCCCGGGCGGATGCCGCTGAGCGGAGGCGTGCCGCTGACGGCGCACGGGCACGTGGTCGGCGGCGTGGGGTCCTCGGGCGCCCAGCCGGACGAGGACGAGGCGGTGTGCCGGGCGGCAACGGCCGCGCTCGCCGCCCTGCCGGCGGAGGAGCGCACGGTCGGCGGCGCCGGGGCGTAGCCCTCCGGGTGCCGTTGCGTAGCCCCCCGGGCGCCCGGCGGCGGGGGCCGGCGCGGCACCGCCCGCCCGTGGGCGATCGATCGCGCAGGGCGTCGGCGGCCTAAGGGCATCGGCAGGTTGTACGGCCGGGACGCGCCGTCGCGGATCGCGGCCGGCGCGATGGCGGCCGCGGGGGCGCCTCGCCCGGGTCGACGTTCACGGCCGCCGGCCCGCGGCGGCCAGCCACTCGTCGAAGCGGACCGCCCCGAGCCGCGGGCGGTCGCCGGGCGTCAGGGACCGGTCGTCCAGCTCCGTCCCGAAGTAGCGCGCGCGGACATCCGCGATCACCTCGCGCGGCTGCCCACGCGCCGCCAGGTAGCGCCGGGCGAGCACGTCGAGCGGGATGCGCTCGGGCCCGGCCACCTCCACGCTCCCGTTCAGCGGCGCGCCCACCGCGAGGTCGGCCAGCACGGCGGCCACGTCGTCGGAGGCGACAGGCTGGAGAAGGGCCGGGGAGAGGCGCAGCGGACCGCTTTCCGCACTCGCCCGGACGATGCCGTCGACGAACTCGAAGAACTGCGTCGCCCGCAGGATCGTGTAGGGGATGCCGGACGCCGCGATCAGGGTCTCCTGGGCGGACTTGGCGCGCAGATACCCGCTGTCGGGCAGGCGGCCTGTGCCCACGACCGAGAGCGCGACGTGGTGGCTCACGCCGGCGGCCGCCTCGGCGGCGAGCAGGTTGC
Organism: Methylobacterium crusticola; assembly: GCF_003574465.1. Lineage (GTDB taxonomy): Bacteria > Pseudomonadota > Alphaproteobacteria > Rhizobiales > Beijerinckiaceae > Methylobacterium > Methylobacterium crusticola. The sequence goes on along the minus strand of NZ_QOWC01000004.1, from coordinate 41,421 downwards.
GGCCCGAGGTCTCGAAGAACGCCAGGACGGCCGCGTCCTCGAACGAGGGCGCGTTGGCGACGTCGACGACGACCCGGGCACCGGCGAGCGCGCCCACGAGCCCCTCCCGCGTGACGGTGTTCACGCCCGTGCTCGGCGAGGCCGCCAGCACCTCGTGCCCCGCGCGGCGAAGCCTGGCGACGACGTTGGTGCCGATGAGCCCGCTGCCGCCGATGACCACGATCTTCATGTCTCTCTCCTTGCCGCCGACCCCGATCGCGCCGATCGGGATCGCGTGCCGGGAGGATGGCGGAGGATCCGCCGGAAGACCTCGTCGGACCCCTGGAATTCGCCTGGATTCTCCTTGGCTCCGCGTCCAGGCCGGGGCGGCCGCGTGCCCGGGAAGGGCCGGCGTGCTATTCCGGGGGGCCGGCCCGCGGACCGGGAGCGTCAAGGAGCGCCGCCGTGCCCTATCAGTTCGGAGGCCATGTGCTGGACCCCGACCGGCGGGAGCTGAGGCGCGGATCGGAGGTGATCCACGTCGGCCCGCAGGTCTTCGACCTCCTGACCCACCTCGTGCGCCATCGCGAGCGCGTGGTCAGCAAGGACGACCTCCTCGAGGCGGTCTGGGGCGGGCGGATCGTCTCCGAGTCGACCCTGACCAGCCACATCAACGCGGTGCGCCGGGCCCTCGGCGACAGCGGCGAGGAGCAGCGCCTGGTCAGGACGATCGCCCGCAAGGGCTTCCGCTTCGTCGCCGAGGTCACGCAGACGCCGGCCCGGCGCGATCTCGGCGCCCCGCAGCCCGCCCCGGAGGGAGCCGGCCGCGACGGCGCGCCGGCCCTCGCCCTTCCCGACAGACCCTCGGTGGCCGTGCTGCCGTTCCGCAACATGAGCGGCGACCCCGAGCAGGACTACTTCGCCGACGGCGTGGTCGAGGACATCATCACGGCGCTGTCGCGCCTGCGCTGGCTGTTCGTCATCGCGCGCGACTCGAGCTTCACCTACAGGGGCCGGGCCGTCGACGCGAGGCGGGTCGGCCGCGAGCTCGGCGTCGGCTACGTGCTGGAAGGCAGCGTCCGCAAGGCCGCGAACCGGGTCCGCATCACCGGGCAGCTCGTCGACGCGACGACGGGCGCGCACGTCTGGGCAGAACGCTTCGAGGGCACGCTCGACGACATTTTCGCGCTCCAGGACCAGGTCGCCGCGAGCGTCGTCGGCGCGATGGCGCCGCAGCTGGAGCGGGCCGAGATCGGGCGCGCGCAGCGCACGCCGACGCCGGACCTCAACGCCTACGACTGCTACCTGCGCGGCATCGCGCGCGTGCAGCAGGGCAGCCGGGAGGCGCTCGACGAGGCGGTGGCGTTCTTCGACCGCGCGATGGCGCTCGATCCGGAATTCGCGTCGGCCTACGCCATGGCGGCGTGGTGCTGCTTCTGGCGCAGGGTCAACCACTGGGGGAGCGGCGGCGCGCGCGAGGCGGCCGAGGGCGCGCGCCTGGCCCGTCGCGCGGTCGAGCTGGGCCGCGACGATGCCGTCGCGCTCGCACGGAGCGGCCACGCGCTCGCGCACCTGGCAGGAGACATCGACGGCGGCATCGCGCTCCTCGACAGGGCGCTCGTGCTCAGCCCGAACCTCGCGGCCGCCTGGTTCCTCGGCGGCTTCCTGCGGGCCTGGAACGGCGAGTCGGAGCGGGCGATCGCGCATTTCGCGCGCGCCATGCGCCTGAGCCCCCTCGACCCCGAGGCGTACCGGATGGAGGCCGGGCTGGCCCTGGCTCACCTGTTCGCCGGACGCTTCGATGCGGCCTCGTCGTGGGCCGAGCAGGCGTCCCGGAACCTGCCGAGCTTCGCGATGGCGGCCGGCCTCGTCGCGGCGAGCCACGGGCTGGCGGGCCGGCCGGAGCCGGCGCGCCGGGCGATGCGCGATCTGCGCCGGCTCGCACCTGCGCTGCGCATCGCCAAGATCGGGCAGTGGCTGCCGATCCGTCGCGCGGACGACCTCGCGCTCCTCGCGGAAGGGTTGCGCAGCGCCGGGCTGCCCGAGTGACGGGCCCGCCGCCGCGAGCGCAAGGCCGGAGCGCGGGCAGGCCGGCGACCGGCCGCCCACGGTGCCTCGCGGCGGCGGCATCCCCGCCCCGAGGAATCGTCACCCGAACGTGAAGGCGTAGGCGCGCGCGCCGGGATCGAGGAACCGGATCTCGAACGTGCGCGCGCCGGCCGCGCCCGCCTGGCGCACGAGCTGGTAGAGGCGGGGTTGCGTCACGACGCCGGTGCCGTCCGGCCCGCTGTCGGTCCCGTGATCCGCGCCCGGCGCCGCACCGTCGAGCGTGATCGTGAACCGGACCGGGCGTCCCTCCGGGCCGGGACCGAGCACGAGGTGGAGGTCCCGGGCCCGGAACCGGTAGGTGATCGCGCCGCCCGCGCGCTCGAGCGCGGCGTGCTCGGGCCGGATCGTCCAGGTGCCGGACAGCGACCATTCGTCGAGCCGCGGCCGGCCGGGCGTGTAGTCCCGCGCCGCGCCCGCCCCGAGCCCCTCCGGCGAGGCGAAGCGCTCCGCCTTCGCGGCGCCGAGATAGGTCTCGCCGGATTCAAGCCGCGCCGGGTCGGGGGCGATCTCCGCGCCTCGCGCCGGCGGCACCGTGGGGAGGGCGTCGGCGTCGGGCCGGCCCGCGGCCTCGGCGAGCAGGTCCTGGATCGCCGCCTCCGCCTGCGCGTAGCCGCCCTCGCCGAACTGGTGGTGCCGGATCCGCCCCTCGGCGTCGACGACGTAGAGGGCCGGCCAGTACGCGTTGCGGAGCGCGCGCCAGAGCCGGAAGTCGTTGTCGACCGCGACCGGGTACGGAAGCGCGAGCCGGCGCACGGCCTGCGCCACGTTGTCGACGTCCCGCTCGAAGGCGAATTCGGGCGCGTGGATGCCGATGACGGCGAGGCCGCGGTCACGGTAGCGCGCCTCCCAGGCCCGCACGTAGGGAATCGTCCGGATGCAGTTGATGCAGGAATAGGTCCAGACGTGGACGAGCAGGACCTTGCCCCGCAGCGTCCCGGCCGTCGGCGGATCGCCGTTCAGCCACTGCGAGGCGCCCGCCAGGCTCGGCAGCCGCCCCTCCACCGGCAGGCGGCTCCGCACGGGACGCTCCCCGGTCTCGGCGCGCGCGCCGCCGCCGTGCAGGCCGTCGAGAAGCCGCTCCTCGGCCGCCTGCGTGCCCGCCGCGGAGAACCGCGTCAGCACCGTCGCGTCGAAACCGACAGTCACGGCCGCGAGGGCCGCCAGCATGGCGGCCCCGAGGAGCTGGCGCAGCCGTTCGCCGAGGCCGAGGCGACGCCGCAGGGCGGCGACGACCGGCCCGCCGGCCAGAACCGCGCCCGCCAGGGCGGTCGCGGCGCCGGCCGCGTAGGCGGCGAGGAGCAGCGTCGTCTCCGGGCCGGGGCCGTTCAGGGCGGCGGCCGTCAGCACGAGGCCGAGGATCGGCCCGGCGCAGGGCGTCCACAGGAGCCCGGTCGCGGCGCCGAGGCAGAGCGAGGCCGCGACGCCGGGGGACGCGCCCCCGCCGAGGGACCGGGACACGGCCTCGCCGAGCCGCACCAGCGGCGCGTGGAGCCACGCTGCGGCCCGGCGCGACACCAGCGTGACCGCGAAGGCCGCGAGGAGGCACAGCGCCGCGAACCGGCCGGCCTCGCTCGCGCGAACCACCCAGCCGCCCCCCACGGCCGCCAGGGTCGCCACGGCGGCGAACGCCGCGACCATCCCGGCCAGCAGGGGCAGGGTGCTCGTCGCGAAGGGCCGGCCCGCCCGCGCGAACGCGAAGGGCAGGACCGGAAGGATGCAGGGGCTGAGGACGGTCAGCGCGCCCGCGAGGTAGACGATGAGGAACTGGGGCATGGCGGCTCCCTCTGCGGTGCCCGTCACCACGCCTCGTCATCGGGGCCCGCAGGTGTCCGGCGTGTGTGGCCTTGCGGCCCCTCCTGTATCCCTGCGTAGGGTGGGGCGGGGCCCGCCGGCCCTGCGGCGGCCCCCTCCCCCCGCAGGGCGGATCGGCCCCGGGGCGCCCGCGCGCCGCCCAGGCCGCGCGCCCGACGCGTACACTGCGTGACGAAGATCGCCTCGCGAACCCGTCCGGAGGGCGCTATCCGGCGGGCAACCCCGAGAGGACCGCCCCTGTGGACCACATCGACCACGTGCTGATCGTCGACGACGACCGGGAGATCCGCGACCTGGTCTCGGGCTACCTCCGGAAGAACGGCCTGCGGGTCACGGTGGCGGCCGACGGGCGGCAGATGCGGGCGTTCCTCGAGGCCGACCGGGTCGACCTCGTCGTGCTCGACGTCATGATGCCGGGGGACGACGGCCTCGTCCTCTGCCGGGAGCTGCGGGCCGGGCGGCACAAGGCGACGCCCGTCCTGATGCTGACCGCCCGCAGCGACGAGACCGACCGGATCGTCGGCCTGGAGATGGGCGCGGACGATTACCTCGTGAAGCCGTTCGCGGCGCGGGAGCTGCTCGCCCGCATCAAGGCCGTGCTCCGCCGGACCCGGATGCTGCCGCCCAACCTCCAGATCACCGAAATCGGCCAGCTCCTGGCCTTCGGCGCCTGGCGGCTCGACACGACCGCCCGCCACCTCGTCGACGAGACCGGAATTGTCGTGGCGCTCAGCGGGGCGGAGTACCGGCTGCTGCGGGTCTTCCTCGACCATCCCCGCCGCGTGCTGACGCGCGACCAGCTCCTCAACCTGACGCAGGGACGCGAGGCGGAGCTGTTCGACCGGTCGATCGACCTGCTCGTCAGCCGCCTGCGGCAGCGCCTGCGGGACGATGCCCGCGAGCCGGCCTACATCAAGACGGTCCGCAGCGAGGGCTACGTCCTCGCCCTGCCGGTCACGATCGTGCGGGCGCGCGAGGGATGAGGGCGCCCCGCCGCGTCCTCGCCCGGCCGCGCAGCCTGCGCGGCCGCGTCTTCCTGATCCTGGCCGCCGGCCTCCTCGCCGCGCACGCGCTGTCGTTCGCCGTGATGCTCCTCGAGCGCGACCTGTCGGCGCGCGCGGTCATGCTCACGACCCTCCAGCGCGACGTCGCCGTGGCGGTCGCGCTGCTCGACCGGGTGCCGGCCGCGGAGCGGGCGGGATGGCTGCCGCTTCTCGACCGGCCCACCTACCGGTTCGCGCTCGGGCCCGGGTCGGCGGGCGTGCCGGAGCTCTCGCCCCGCGCCGCGGCCATCGCGGGCGAGATCCGGGAGGCGCTGGCGCCGCGCTTCGGCGTCCGGGTCGAGACCGTCCCGGGAGGGCGCGAGCGGTTGCAGGGCCACGTCGTCCTGACGGACGGCGCCCCGGTGACGATCGACGTCCGGCCCGGCCTGAGGCCCCTCGCGTCCTGGCTCCCCGTCGTGCTGGTCGCCCAGCTCCTCCTGCTGCTCGGCTGCGTCGGCTTGGCGGTGCGGCTCGCGATCAGGCCGCTCGCGCGGTTCGCCGAGGCGGCGGACGCCCTCGAGCCGGGCCGGGTGCGGGCGCGCTTCGCCGAGGCCGGGCCGGACGAGGTCGCCCGGGCGGGCCGGGCCTTCAACGCCATGCAGGACCGGATCGCGCGGCACCTCGACGAGCGCGTCCGCATCCTGGCGGCGATCTCCCACGACCTCCAGACGCCGATCACCCGGATGAGGCTGCGCGTCGAGACCGGGGACGAGGACCCGGAGCGCGACCGGCTGCTGCACGACCTCGACGGGATCGAGGCGCTGGTCCGCGAGGGGATCGCCTACGCGCGCAGCGTCCACGGCGACGTCGAGCCGCCCGCCCGCATCGACCTGCGCGCCTTCGTCGAGAGCCTCGTCTTCGACTACCGGGATACGGGCCGGGACGTCGCCGCGCGCGCCCTGCCGGACGCGACCGTGGTGACCCGCCCGCGGGCGTTGCGGCGGATCCTCACCAACCTGGTCGACAACGCCCTCCGGTACGCCGGCCACGCCGAGATCGTCGTCGAGGCGCGGGAGGGCGGCCTCGCGCTCGCGGTCCGCGACCGGGGACCGGGCATCCCGGCCGACAAGCTCGACGCCGTGCTGCTCCCGTTCGTCCGGCTCGAGGAATCGCGCAGCCGCGAGACCGGGGGCACGGGCCTGGGCCTCGCCATCGCCCAGCAGCTCGCCTCCGCGATCGGCGGGACGCTGGCGCTGCGCAACCGCGAGGGGGGCGGCCTGGAGGCGACGGTCATGCTGCGCTGACGCGAGCCCGTGACCCGTGCGCGCCGGTCCCGCGCCCGTGCGCCTCCGTCGCGGCGCCCCCGCGAGGCTACATTGATTTACATCTTCGCGGCGCCGGCACACAATCGGGACAATCTGAGCTGGCTGTTTCCCGATCGTCACCATCGTGAAGGGGCGTGAGATGCCTGAGCAGATCGACCATGCGCGCCGGCAATGGGCCAGTTTCGCCGGCCTCGCCCTCGCGGCCGGCACGTTCGGCGCGAGCGGAGCGGCCCGGGCGCAATCCCCGGGGCCGGCGCCCGGCCGGCTTCCGGCCGACGCCGCGGGCAGCCATGCCGCCTTCGGCCCCCTGCGGCGGGTCGAGGCGGGCGACCTCAGCATCGCCTACGTGGAGGCCGGGCCGGCGACCGGAAGGACCGTCCTGCTGCTGCACGGCTGGCCCTACGACATCCACAGCTACGTCGACGTCGCGCCGGCGCTCGCCGCGGCGGGCTACCGCGTCCTGATCCCGTACCTGCGCGGCTACGGCGCCACGCGCTTCCTGTCGGACGCGACGCCGCGCAACGGCCAGCAGGCGGCCCTCGCCGTCGACGCCCTCGCGTTCCTGGACGCGCTCAAGGTCGAGACGGCGCTCGTCGCGGGCTACGATTGGGGCGCGCGGACCGCCTGCATCCTGGCCGCGCTCTGGCCGGAGCGCTGCCGGGGCCTCGTCTCCGTGAGCGGCTACCTGATCGGCAGCCAGAAGGCGAACGCCGAGCCCCTGCCGCCCCGGGCGGAGCTGCAATGGTGGTACCAGTTCTACTTCGCGACCGAGCGCGGCCGCGAAGGCTACCGCCGCCACACCCGCGAGTTCGTCCGGCTGATCTGGGAGCTCGCATCCCCGCGCTGGCACTTCGACGAGGCCACGTTCGGGCGCTCGGCCCCGGCCTTCGAGAACCCGGACCACGTCGCCGTCTCGATCCACAATTACCGCTGGCGCCTCGGCCTCGCGGACGGCGAGGCGCGCTATGGCGAGCTCGAGGCGAAGCTCGCCGCCTTCCCGGTCATCGCCGTGCCGGCGATCACCCTGGAGGGCGACGCCAACGGGGCGCCTCATCCCGACCCGGCCGCCTACGCCAAGAAATTTTCCGGCCGCTACGCGCACCGGCTGATCACCGGCGGCATCGGCCACAACCTTCCGCAGGAGGCTCCGCAGGCGTTCGCGCAGGCGGTGGTCGACGTCGATGCGCTTTGAGCCCGCGCTCCGGGGCGCTGCGCTGCTCCTGCTCGCCGCGGGGGCCCCGGCCCTGCTCGCCGCGGCCTCGCGCGCGGGGGCGGAGGCCGGGCGCGCGGGAGCGAAAACCCCGCTCGCGGGAGCGGAGGCCGGGCGATCCGCCTCGCCGCTCTTCGGCGTCACGATCCCGGACGGCTACCGCGCCTGGCCGCTCGTCGCGCCCTCCCTCGAGGGCGAGCCCCTGAACGAACTGCGGGCGATCGTCGGCAACGACCTCGCGGTGCGGGCCTCCGAGAGCGGAACGCTCCCCTTCCCGGACGGGGCCGTCCTGGTGAAGCTCGCCTGGCGGCACGTCCCGTCGCCCGACTTCGAGGCGGCCACGATCCCGGGCCGCTCGACGACCGTGCAGGTCATGGTCAAGGACGCCAGGCGCTTCCCCGAGACAGGGGGATGGGGCTTCGGCCGCTTCGTCGACGGGGTGGCGGTGGACGAGGCGCAGCACCGGACCTGCTTTGCCTGCCACGAGGCCCGCGTGAAGGACCGCGACTTCGTCTTCACCCGCTACGCCCGGTGACGGGGCCGCCCGGCGCTGCCCGCGCGCGGCGTCCCCCTGGCCGCGCCCGGGCGACGCGCTCCGGGCCGGTGCCTGGAACGCGGCGCCGGGCGCTCGAGGGGTTCCGGTTCCCTCGCGCCGGGCGTCCGCTCAGGGCCGGCTTCGGCCGAACGGCCCGCCGCGCAGCAGGAGGGCGGCCGTCGCCGCGAGGCCCGCCGCGACCACCCCGGCCGTCGCCAGCGGGTGCAGCGTCGCCCGCGTGTAGGCGCTCGTGCGCATGACGTAGACCGGCGGGTCGCCCCGCTCCCGGCCCGCCGCCCGCGGGGCGTGCAGGGCGCCTTCGGGCGCCGTGGGCGGCTCCGGCCGCTTCTGCAGCGCGATGATGGCCCGCGCCAGGTGGTCGTAGGCGCCCGGCGCGAATTCCTTGCCCATCACGAACAGCTTGCCGCCGCCGCCCACGATGATGTCGCGCTGCGGGTGCACGGCCGCGTGCAGGATGGCGTTGGCCACCTCCTCGGGCGGGTAGATCGGGGGCGGCAGGGTCGGCTGGCAATCCATGTAGTTGCGCGCCCGGTCCGGCAGCGGCGTGTCGATGGAGGCGGGTTTCACCAGCGTGACGGAGACCGGTGCGTCCTCGGCGATCAGCTCCATGCGCAGCGTGTCGGTGAACCCCTTCACGGCGTGCTTCGAGGTGGCGTAGAGCCCCTGGAACGGGAAGGCGAGGTCCGAGGCGATGCTGCCGACGTTGATCAGCGCCCCGCCGCGCGCGCGCAGGTGCTCGGCCGCCACCAGCGAGCCGTTCACGGTGCCCCACAGGTTGGTCCGGATCAGGCGCTCGTGGTCCTCCTGGGCGATCTCGCGCAGCGGCCCGTAGACGGTCAGGCCGGCGACGTTGACCCAGGTGTCGAAGCCCCCGAACGCGGCGAGGGCCGCATCGGCGACGGCCTGCACGTCCTCGCGCCGGCCGACATCGGCCGTGACCGCGACGGCACGGCCGGTGCCGATCTCCTCGGCGAGGCGGGCGAGCACGTCCCCGCTCCGCGCGGCGAGGACGACCCGGGCTCCCCGTTCGGCCGCCATGCGGGCGGTGGCGAGGCCGATGCCGCTCGAGGCTCCCGTGATCACGATGACCTGCTCGCGCAGGGGCTTGTGCCTCATGTCCCGCTCGCTCCTCGTCGGGCCGGCGCCGGTGGCGTGCGGCCGCGGGGGCTACGCGCGAGGCGTGGATGCGTTGCAGGACCCCTTCGCCTGCGCGGTTTTCACGCGTCCGGCACCGGGCGCCGCTGCCCCGCGGCTGCGACGGCCGGCGCCGCCGCGCCGATGCGTTCGATCTACGCGCTCCGGCGGGCGCCGCAGGCGCGGGATTCGCCAGGGTAAAGGGCCTGGCAGCGCGCCTCTTCCTGCGCGCAGGCGCCCGGCGGCGGGATGCGCGCGGAGGGTCGCGGTGTGCGGGGTGGCGGGTGATCTCCGGCGATCCCTCCGGGAAGCCGTGCACCTGGACGAGCCTGCGGCCGGTGCCGGGATCACTGCGCGTGCAGTCGCGCCGCCCGGGCAAGCCGGGCTCGCCCCACCACGCCGGCGCCTCGGATCGACCTCACCCGCGCCCGGCACGCACCGGAGGAACGTCGAGCCGGTAGCCCCTGAGGCGAGCGACTGGCGCGAGGAGCGCGAACAATGCCCTCTGGAACCAGATCGGAAGCGCTGCGGTGTAGCCGTGCCCGGCATAGGCGTGCAGCGCCAGGGCGCGCAGGACGAGGGGCGGCTCGCCACGCGGGTCGTAGCGCTCCGGGTGCCGTTCCGCGCCCAGCGCCATGTTGAGGAAGAAGCGAAGGTACTGGTGGCCGGGTGTGAAGCGGCAGGTGAACAGCGTCTCGCCGTCGTGGCCGTTCCGGACGTGGTGGGGCACGCCGCGCCTGACGAGGAAACCTTGCCCCGGCTCCAGGGTTCGACGGACGCCGTCGATCGAGAGAATGAGCTTGCCCTCCCGCACGGTGAACGCTTCATCGGCGTAGGGGTGGACGTGGTGCATGCCCGTTCCGGTCAGCATCCCGCCCCGCGCGAGGTGGACGTCGAACTGGGCGAACTCCGGTACCTCGTCGACCTGGGTGAAGACGAACGTCTCGCCGTTGAAGGGATTCGTCACTCGTCCACCTTGCGAGATCGGGAGCGCGTCTCTCGCCATGCTGCCCACTCCTCCACGCGAGAAGCCGCACAACTTTCAAGCACTACAGTCACGATGCCAGCGGCCGTCCGTGCGAGAGCGCACGCGGGAAGGCATCCCGGTGATTACGGCGCGTCCGGAAGCAATCCAACGCGGGTCATGGGTGCGCGGGCGCCGAGGCTGTGAGCGGTGCTGTGCCGACATTCGTCGCACGCGCCGAACTGCCGCCTTCCAACCTGTGCGGCTGGGCGCGACCGCGCAGGACCGTTCCGTTTCCTGCGGTGACATCCAGCGCGATCGAAGTGCTTTCGCGGCAGGAGTCTGCCTGCCACAGTTTCTCGATGTCGCCGAGCCGGCAATGCTCCCGCGTCGCGCGCTCCAGCTGCATCAACTCTCGGGAGTGTCGGATTTTTTCGTCGTTCTACGCAGGTCTCGCGGGGCGGCCGGATCGCGAGGCCGGCCTGCGCGCTTCGTCGCGCTCCCGGTCCGGGCAGGCCGAAGGACGCCAGCCGGTCAGGCACCGACGTCCGTCACGGCCCGTGAGCTCCCCGGAGGGACGAGCGAGGCCGGCTCTCGCGAAAGCGGAATCTTCGCGATGCGCGACGTGTGGAGCCGACAGCACCCAGGTCCGCAACCGTAGACCGGAAAATCTGCCTCCGCGGCCGATGCAAGATTTATCTTGCGATATCTCCAAGCAATGGAGAATATAATTGTTTGTACATCATTCGCATTGACTCGAGCGCGTCGATCTCAGATCCTATCGGGGATCGACGTTAGCTATCACGGCGGCAATCCGAGTTGGGTGCGCGTTCAGATCATGCGACGTATCTCGTTGAAGTGAGCAGGAATGTTTCGCTGACAGGTTATATTTGCTCATAAGTGCCCGTTGGCGCAATGCGGCAAGGTAATTGACCTCTTTCACAGGCGTTCGTTCGAAAATCTCGATGATGTTTGGAGGCGTCGGTCAACCGCGACAGTTGGTGGAACCCGAAAGGCAGGGGCCACTTCTGGACATCCGATCGCTTGACGTGCGCTTTGCCGATCACACCGCCGTGCGCTCGCTGGATCTCCAGATCGATCCGGGCGAGATCCTCGCCCTGGTGGGGGAGTCCGGGTGCGGCAAATCCACCACGGCCCTGGCGATCCTGCGTCTGCTCTCCGCCCGGGCGCGCCTGTCCGGCAGCATCGCCTTCGAGGGCCGCGATCTGCTCACGCTGAAGGAGCGCGAAATCTCGCGCATCCGCGGCAACGCGGTCTCGATCATCTTCCAGGAACCGATGACCTCGCTCAATCCGGTGCTGTCCATCGGACGGCAGGTCGTGGAGGCGATCACGCTCCACGGGAGGCGGTCGCGCCGGCAGGCGCGCGAGGAGGCGCTGGAGTTGCTCGACCGGGTGCGCTTGCCGGATCCGGTGCAACGGTTCGGCGACTACCCCCACCAACTCTCCGGCGGCCAGCGCCAGCGGGTGATGATCGCGATGGCGGTGGCCTGCCGACCCCGTCTCCTCGTCGCCGACGAGCCGACGACGGCGCTCGACGTCACGGTGCAGGCGCAGATCCTCCAGCTCATCGACGACCTGCGCCGCGATCTCAACATGGCGGTCCTGCTCATCACCCACGACCTCGGCCTCGTGGCGCAGTGGGCCGACCGCGTCGCGGTGATGCATGGCGGCCGCAAGCTGGAGGAGGGATCGACCCGCGAGGTGTTCGCCCGTCCCCGCAGCCCCTACACGCGGGGCCTGCTGGAAGCCTCGCTGCACGGTGGTAAGGTTCCCCATTACCGCACCACACGGCTCCCCGAGATCCGCCACCGTGGCGGCGATGCGTTCGAGCTGGTACGCCCGCCGGCCCGCGTCGCGCGCCTGACGAGCCGGCATCCCGGTCAGCCGCCGCTGCTCAGGGTCGAAGATCTGCGTATCGCCTACCCTTCAGGCGGCACGTCGGTGCAGGCGGTTCGCGGCGTTACCTTCGCGATCGAGCGCGGTGAGACGGTCGGGCTGGTGGGCGAGTCTGGCTGCGGCAAGTCCAGCCTGTCGCGCGCCATCGTGCGCCTGACGCCGCCCGAGAGCGGGCGCGTCGTCCTGGATGGCGTGGATCTGCTGCCGCTCTCGCGGCGCGCTCTGCTGCCGTGGCGGCGCCGGGTCCAGATGATCTTCCAGGATCCGTACTCTTCGCTCAACCCGCGCCAGCGCGTGGACGACATCCTGGGCCATGCGCTCACCCTCCACGGGGCCGGTGACGGCGTCGAACGGGAACGTCGCATCGGCGCCATCCTCGACGACGTCGGACTTCCCGCGACAGCGCGCCGCCGTTACCCGCACGAGTTCTCGGGCGGCGAGCGTCAGCGTATCGGGATCGCCCGTGCGCTTGTGCTCCGCCCGGAGCTCGTGATTTGCGACGAGCCAGTCTCCGCCCTCGACGTGTCGGTCCAGGCACAGATCCTCAACCTGCTGGTGGACCTCAAGGACGCCTACGCGCTCTCCTACCTGTTCGTCTCCCACGACCTCGCCGTCATCCGGTACATCGCCGACCACGTGCTGGTGATGAACGCCGGGCGGATCGTCGAGGCCGGCCCGGTCGAGGGCATCTGGCAATCCCCGCGTGACCCCTATACCCGCACGCTCCTCGGGGCGGTGCCGGGACGTCGACGCATTCCCCGCGAAGAACGGCAGCCCGATCATGCGTGACCCGAGGGCGGCGTCGGCGATCCCACAGGAGGATGGGCACATCGCGGGACCGAACGCCGCGCTGCTCGCCGGAAGTGCGCTCGGGGCGCTGCTCCCCGCGGGCGCCCACGCTGGAAGCCGCTCAAGGGGAAGCCGATCCTCTCGGGCGCGTCGAGATCTGGAAGCAGATCCAGCGCTTGGCCCTGTCCGATCTGCCGCTCGTCAACGTGTTCGCGTATCGCTGGCTCGGCATCCGGGGCAAGAACCTGCGCAGCGTCACGGACACCTGCATCCACAGCCAGAACAATTTCGCGCAGGTCTGGTTCGACCGGCCGGCTTAGCGGCCGCGCCATGGGCCGCCGTGGATCATGGGCAGCCAAACCTGAACCTTCGTGCCCGAACCGATGGATCGATGACAACTCGCGAGGACTGCACATGACATGCCGGCATAGCGACCACGGGGAGAACCGCGCAGGGACCGACGGCGTCATCGAACGAGCGCCCGTCGTGGATCGCCGCGAGCTGTTCGGGCTCGGCGGCGCGCTGCTCGCCGGAGGCGCGCTGGGCTCGCTGTTCCCCCGCGAGGCGCATGCGCTCACCGAGGCGCCGGTCCCGGCGGTGGAGAACGCGCGCGCTGGCGGCACGCTCGACGCGGTGGTCCATCCCGAGCCGCCGACGCTCGCCTTTTTCATGAACACGGCGACGCCCACTCGCGCCGTGGTCAGCAAGATCTTCGACGGGCTCGTCGACTACGGCCCGGACCTGAAGCCGCGCCCGCAACTCGCGGAGAGCTGGGAGACCTCCGCCGACGGCCTGACCTGGACCTTGAAGCTGCGCAAGGGCGCCTTCTGGCACGATGGCACGCCATTCACCTCGGCGGACGTGCAGTTCTCGGCTGAGGTCGTCTGGAGGCGGTACGCACCGACGGCCAAGCGCATCTTCCAGTACCTGACCAAGGTCGAGGTGCCGGACGCACACACCGCGGTCCTGACACTCTCCAAGCCGACGCCGGTCATCATCAACGCGCTCGACGTCGTGGCCGCTCCGGTGCTGCCCAGGCACCTCTACGAGGGCACCGACATCCCCAACAACCCCTACAACAACAAGCCTGTCGGCACCGGCCCGTTCGTGTTCAAGGAATGGGCTCGCGGCAGCCACATCCGCCTCGAGCGCTTCGACAGGTACTGGCAGTCCGGGCGGCCCTTCCTGGACGGCATCCTCTGGAAGATCATCCCGGACGTGTCGGGCCGGGCGAACGCGCTCGAGACCGGGTTGGTGCAGTACGGCGAGCGCAACCCCGTGACCTTCGCGGACGCCGACCGGCTCGCGAAGTCGGACAAGCTCGTGGTCAACAAGGACGGCTACAACGGCTTCGCCGGCTGGCTGTGGCTGATTCCCAACCTGCGCCATCCCATCCTGGGCCAGCTGAAGGTGCGGCAGGCGATCCTGCACGCCATCAACCGGGACCTGCTGGTGAAGACGGTGTGGGGCGGCTACGCGACGCCGGCCACCGGACCCGTTTCGTCCCTGCTCAAGACCTTCTACACGCCTGACACGCCGCAATACCCCTACGACCGCAAGAAGGCCGAGGCGTTGCTGGACGAAGCCGGCTTCCCGAAGCAGGCGGACGGCTGGCGCTTCAAGCTCAACCACGACTTCATTCCCTTCGGAGACGATTACCGCCGCACGGGCGAGTTCGTGCGCCAGGCGCTCCGCGCCGTCGGCATCGACGTGACGCTGCGCGGGCTCGACCTGGCTGCGTGGACCAAGAACGTGTTCGCTGAGTACAATTTCGATCTTGTCAGCTCGTGGGGCATCAACTGGCAGGATCCGCAGATCGGGGTGGAGCAGCACTACTGGTCGAAGGCCGAAGCGAAGGGAACGCCTTGGTTCAACGCGTCTGGCTACGCGCGTCCCGAGGCCGACAAGCTCCTGGAGGCGGCCCAGACGGAGACCGATCCGGCAAGGCGCGTCGCGATCTACCACGACTTCCAGAAGCTGGCACAGGCGGATCTCGGGCTGCTCAACATCCTGGAATTTCGCTGGTTCGGCGTCTGGGACGCACGGCTGCGCAATGTGACGAACACCTTCAACCACAGCCAGAGCAATTTCGCCCATGTCTGGTTCGAGCAATCCGCCTGAGGACCGGCACGGGGCCGGGACGACCCCAACCACGGTGTCCGGGCGGCGGCTGAGGCTGCTCCCGGATCGGAGATTCTGACGTGCTGCTACCGTTGCTTCGTCGCCTGCTGCAATTGGTGGGCATCGTGCTGGCGATCGCCGTGCTCGATTTCATCCTGCTGAAGTCCCTCCCGGGCGATCTCGTCGATGTGATCGCGAGCGAGAGCGGCAGCGTGACGCCAGAGTACCTGGCGGAGCTGCGTCGGCTCTACGGGCTCGATCGCCACTACTTGGAGCAGCTCGTGGCCTATATCGGGCGGCTCGCTCAAGGCGACCTCGGTTTTTCGTTCCGGTATGGTGAGCCCGTCTTCGGCTTGGTGCTCGACCGGCTTCCGACGACGCTCGCCCTGGTGGGAGCGGCGCTGACGCTGTCGGTGGCAGTCGGGCTGCTGCTGGGGATCGCGGCGGCCCGCAGACCGCACGGCGTCACCGACACGCTGATCTCGGGCCTGTCGACGCTCGGCTACTCCGCCCCGCTGTTCTGGATCGCCCTGATGTTGATCGTGCTGTTCGGCGTGAAGCTCGGATGGCTGCCCATCGGCGGCATCCGCGACGTGAGCGCCCGCCATTCCGGCTGGCGAGGGAGCCTCGACGTGGTGCACCACCTCATCCTGCCGGTCGCAACCCTGTCGATCTACTACGTCGCCGTCTACGCGAGGCTGTCGCGCGCCTCGATGATCGACGTCCTGACGGAGGACTACATCCGGACCGCCCGCGCGAAGGGCGCGCGCGAGGGACGCGTGATCTTCGGCCATGCCCTGCCCAACGCCGTGCTGCCGGTGCTGACCATGCTCGGCGTGCAGAGTAGCGCCCTCCTCGGCGGGTCCATCGTCGTAGAGACCGTGTTCGCATGGCCGGGACTCGGGCAGCTCTCCTTCGAAGCCATCAAGAGCCGCGACATTCCCGTGCTCCTGGGGGTGCTGCTGTTCAGCGCCGTGCTGGTGGTCCTCTCCAACCTCCTGGTCGATCTGGTGCAGATGTGGCTCGACCCGCGGGTCCGCCGGCCTCGGACGGCCTCCGCCGCGGAACCACGGGCCCGCACCGAACAGCCAGGGAGGCTCGCGTGAGGCGCTGGTACCTGCAGCCGTCGATCCTGGTCGGCGGCGCCACACTCCTCGCCGTCGCAGGCGCGGCGCTCGCAGCCGGCACGCTCTACCCGGACGACCCGCTGGACATGGTGGGGGCGCCCTTCACATGGCCCGGCACCGAGGCCGCGACGCCCCTCGGCACGGACCTGATGGGGCGCGACCTCCTGGCGGGCCTGATGCACGGTGCCCGCATCTCGCTCCTGGTGGGGCTCTCCTCGGCGTTCGTCTCGCTGTTGATCGGCGTCCTCGTGGGGGCGACGGCCGGCTTCTACGGCGGCGGCATCGATGCCACGCTGACGCGCATCACCGAGCTGTTCCAGACCATCCCGGCCTTCCTGCTGGCCATCATCCTGGTGGCCATCCTCAAACCGACGGTCGTCACCATCGTGTTCGCGCTCGGCGTGACCTCCTGGACCAGCGTGGCGCGGCTGGTGCGGGGCGAGTTCGCGACCCTGCGCGAGCGGGATTTCGTGCGCGCCAGCATCGCGTTGGGTGCGGGCGACCTCCACCTGATCTTCCGCGAGATCCTGCCGAACGCCTGGACGCCGGTGATCGTCTCGACGGCCCTGCTGATGGCGAACGCCATCCTGTCCGAGGCCGGGCTGTCGTTCCTCGGCCTCGGCGACCCGAACGTGGTGAGCTGGGGCTCGATGGTGGGGCTCGGCCGCGACGCTCTGCGCACCGGCTGGTACATGACCGCGATCCCGGGCCTTGCCATCGTGCTGACCATCCTGGGCCTCAACCTGCTCAGCGACGCGCTCCACGGCGCCCTGAACCCGCGCCTGCGCCGGAGCCGCTCCTGAGCACTACCGGCCCGCGCCGCGACGATCGCTGGTGCAGCGCGCCGAAGCGGCGGACGCCCTCGGTGCCGCCGGGGAGGCGGCGGAGAAAGTCGAGGCATACCGGCGATACGCCAGACCGGAGGCTGGTCTCGCCCGTTATGCGGGTGCGACTGGCATCGATTGCGCGCACTTCCGGTCCGACGAAGCCATCCGCCCTGGCCGCGGCGACGCGATCAATTCCGTCGTCGATGCCCTCACGCGGGACGAGGGCAGTTTCACGGTCGGTCGGTTGACCGAAGAGTTTGCCCTCGGCGGACGCTACGCCCTTCGACCTGGTCGTTCCCGAACGACAGGAGCGTGGCGTCCACAAGAGCGCCTATGCCGAAGGTACGCTGCGCGAGAAGCTTGTCCCGAGCGGAGGCGCCCGGTCGCCGCCGCACCATGCTGCCGCACATCATCGTTCTCATCCCTCGCGACCTTGAGTGACGGTCCGTCGTCTCGGTCGCGGCGTCACCCGGCCGCGAAGGCGTCGGCTGCTGGGCCAGGGTCCCCGCCGTTCGCTGTCCGGCGGGGATTGCGGGCCCGCCGCCGATGAAGAGGACGTCCGCCTCGCACGCGGAGGCCGGCAAGGGCTCGGACCGCCTGCCGAACGCTGCCCTCGCGAGTCCTCGGGCGACAGCGTTGACGCAAGCTATGTAATCTATATGAATTGTAAACTATTCCGAGGAGCCCGATCGATGTCCGAGTTCTCCCACTCGCTCCCGGAGGCCGCCCGGCCGCGCGAGCTCGAAGCGCTCTTCGCCGAGATCGCCGCCGGCGCCTCCGGGCGCGACAGCCGGCGCGAGCACCCGTTCGACCTGCTGGCGAAACTGCGGGCCGTGCGCTTCGGCGCGCTGCGCCTGCCGGTCGCGGATGGGGGCGCCGGGGCGAGCTGGCGCGAGACGCTGTGGGCGGTCATCCGCCTCGCCGAAGCCGATTCCAGCGTCGCCCACATCTTCCGCAACCACCTGTTCGTGACGGAGCGCTTCGTCACCGGCCGTGAACCCGGCTACCATGCGAAGTGGCGCCGCTCCGTCGCCGAGGGCGGGCTGATCGGGCTCGCCACGACGGAGCTCGACCGCAGGCAGACGGGCGGGCGCGGCGACCTCAGGACGGTGCTGCGGCCGGACGGCGACGGCTTCCGCCTCGACGGCACCAAGTTCTACAGCACCGGGACGCTCTACGCCGACTGGACGCTCGTGCGCGCGATCGCCCCCGACGGCGAGGACGTGTCGCTGATCGTCCCGACCGGCCGCGACGGCATCGAGCGGCTCGACGACTGGGACGGGATCGGCCAGCGCGTCACCGGGACCGGCACGACGAACTTCCGCGGCGTGCGCGTCGAGGCCGACGAGATCATCCGCGATCCCGCGCCCGCCATCACGGCCTTCGCCAGCACCATCGCGCAGACGATCGTCACCGCGGCGAATGTCGGGGTCCTGCGGGCGGTGCTGCGGGACGCCAAGGCCCTGCTGCGGAGCCGCACCCGCAACTTCTACTTCGCGCCCTCCCCGGTCCCGTCGGAGGATCCGGTGCTGCAGCAGATCGTCGGGCGGATCGCGAGCGACGCCTTCGTGGCCGAGGCCGCCCTCCTCGCCGTCGGCGACGCCCTCGAACGGGTCGCCCGCGCCCGCGCCGAGGAGCCCGACGCCGCCCCGCCGCCCCGCCTCTCCCACGACGCCTCCGTCGCGGCCGCGAAGACGAAGGTCGTCGTCGACGAGCTGGTGCTACGCTCGGCGACTGCCCTGTTCGACGTCGGCGGCGCCTCGGCAGCGACGTTGCGGCAGAACCTCGACCGGCACTGGCGCAACGCCCGGACCCTCTCCTCGCACAACCCGGCGAGCTACAAGGCGCTGGCGGTCGGCGCCTACGAGCTGCACGGCACCGAGCTGCCCGGGATCGGCTTCTTCTGACCTCCGGGACGCGGCGGGCGGGGGGGCGAGCAGGATGTCCTCCCAGATAGTAGTATATTAGTTTTATAGACTATTGAAACAAGCCACGCGTTCCGCCTAGGCTCGGGTGCGGACGGGCCACGACTCGCCGCCCGCCGCCGAGGACGCACGATGATCCCACCGAATCCCGCACCGCGCCCCTCCCCCGCGCGGCGGCCGGGCCGTCATCCGGGCCTCGCCGCGGCGGTGGCGCTGATCCTCGGCCTCGCGGCCGCGGCGGGAGCGGCGGCGCAGGAGGACAAGCGCGGCGGCATCATCCGCTACGGTCACCTCCAGGAGCCGCCGTGCCTCTACGCCGGCTGGGTCCAGGCCGGCTACATCCAGCGTCAATACGCCGACAACCTCGTCGCCAGGACGCAGGACGGCCGCATCGTGCCCTGGCTCGCGACGGATTGGACCGTCTCGGACGACAACCTGACGTACACGTTCCGGCTCAAGCCGGAGGTGCGGTTCCACGACGGGACCGCGCTCGATGCCGCAGCAATCGTCGTCAACTTCGAGCGCTGGCTCTCGGACGATCCCGACAAGGTCAACCGCAACGCCAAGCTCTACGTCGGCGACGTCGTCCGCTCGGTCACGGCGCCCGGCCCGTTGACGCTGCGGATCGAACTCGCCCGCCCCTACCAGCCCTTCCTCACGGTCCTGTCGACCTACTTCTTCGGGATCCTGTCGCCGACGGCGCTCGCGCGCGGGCCGCAGGAATTATGCGAGAGGCCGGTCGGCTCGGGGCCGTTCATCGTCGAGGCCTGGAACCGCGGCCGCAACGTCGTCCTCAAGCGCAACCCGGACTACAATTCCGCGCCCGCGACCGCCCGGCACGCGGGCCCCGCCTACGTCGACGGGATCGTGTGGAAGTTCCTCAAGGACAACACCGTCCGGTACGGCTCGCTGCTCAGCGGGGAATCCGACGCGATCTACGACATCCCGGCCGTGGACTGGGACGAGGCCCGGACCCGCTTCCGCGTCGTCCAGGACGTCACCGGCGGCACGCCGACACGGCTCCAGCTCAACACCGCGCGGCCGCCGTTCGACGACGTGCGGGTGCGCCGCGCCTTCGCGCAGGTCTCCGAGCGGCAGAAGGCGGTCGAGGCGGCCTTCCACGGCGAGATCCCGTTCAACGGCAACGGCGCGCTCAGCCTGAGCACGCCCGAGCACCTGAAGGACCTCGCGCAGTCCTACCCCTACGACCCCGACGCCGCGAACCGCCTGCTCGACGAGGCCGGCTGGACCGGCCGCGCCCGCGACGGCATCCGCACCCGGGACGGCAGGCGGCTCACCGTGCGGCTGCTCTACGCCGGCGGCTCGCTCATCACCTCCGACGGCATCCTGGTGCTGCAGATCCTGCAGGACCAGGCCCGCGCGGTCGGCTTCGACGTGGTGCTGAAGCCGATCCCGCAGGCCGACTGGTTCGCCGGCAAGGGCCGTGGCCCCGACGATTACGAGGCGCAACCCGCCTACTGGGTCGCCTCCTCGGCCGAGATCCTGAAGATCTCCTGGCGTCCCGACCAGGGCGGCGCGGTCAACGCCAACAACGCCTCCCGCTTCCAGCCCCCGGTCCTCTGGCGGCTGATCGAGGAGGCGGACCGGACCTTCGACGACGCGGCGCGCCTCGCCCGCTACGAGGAGGCCCAGCGCCTGATCGTCGGGGAGGCCGCGGTGGTCGGCCTGTTTCCGCTCGCGGTCACGATCGCGAGCCAGCCCAAGCTCAAGGACGTCTGGATCTCGAGTCCTGTCAGCGAGCCCGTCTTCCACGACGCGTATTTCGAGAAATGAGCGCGGCTCCTTCCCGCTCCCGGGTCACGGGATGGCACCGCCGGATCGCCCGGCTCGTCCTCGGCGCGGCCGCGGTGTTCTGGGCGGTCGCGACCTTCACCTTCTGCGTCCAGACGCTGCTGCCGGGCGACCGCGCCGAGCTGATCCTCAACGTCAAGGCCGGAACCTTCACGCAGCCCACCGCCGCCGAGCTCGCGCAGATCAACGCCCGCTACGGCTTCGACGCCCCGCTCGCGGTGCAGTACGGCCGCTTCCTCGGCGGCTTGGTGCGGGGTGATCTCGGCACCTCGTACCAGACGCAAGGGCCGGTCCGGGCCATCATCGCCGAGCAGGCCGCCCCGACGCTCCTCACGCTGTCGGCGCTCGCCCTCGCCTGGGCCATCGCGCTCCTGCTCACGGTGCCGAGCGCCGGACGCGACGGCTCGCTCGCGCGCCTCGTCTCGGGCTTCCAGGTCGCGGCCGCGGTCGCGCCGCCCTACTGGATCGGCACGATCCTGCTCGTGGTCCTCGGCGTGAAGCTGCGGCTCCTGCGGGTCGAGAGCGGCACCGGGCCGGCCGGGCTCGTGATGCCGGCCTTCGCGCTCGCCATCCCGCTCTCCGGCTTCATCGGGCAGGTCATCCGCGAGGAATTCGCCCGCGTCCTCGACCAGCCCTTCGTCACCTCGGCGCGGATGCGCGGCATGAGCGACCTCGCCGTGCGGGTGCGGCTGGTGCTGCGCCACGCGGTGCTGCCCGGCGTCACGCTGTCGGGCTGGGCGCTCGGCGCCCTGTTCTCGGGCGCGGCAATCATCGAGACGGTGTTCGCGAGGCCGGGCATCGGGGGGCTCCTCGTCATGGCGACCTCCGCCCGGGACGTGCCCCTCGTCACCGGCATCATCCTGGCGGCGGCCGGCCTCTACATCCTGGCCAACCTCCTCGTCGACCTCGCCTACCCGATCATCGACCCGAGGCTGAGAGCCCGATGACCCTCGCGACCGACATCCTGCGGCGCCCCGAGGCGGTCCCGCGGCCGCGCCGTCCTGGGATGCGCCGTCCCGCCGACCTCGTCCGCGGCCTCCCGGGAGGCGTCCTCGTGGCCGGCGCCCTCATCGCCCTCTACCTCGTGATGGCCGCGGCGCCCGCCCTCCTCCAGACCCACCCGCCGTTCCGGACCGACCTTGCCGCGACGCTTCGGCCCCCGTCCCTCGACCACCTGTTCGGCACCGACCAGTCCGGCCGCGACCTGTTCTCCCGGGTCGTCGAGGGCACGCGCGACTCGCTCGCCATCGGCGTCGGCGCAACGAGCCTCAGCCTGACGCTCGCGCTGCTCCTCGGCGTCACGGCGGGCCTCGCGGGCGGGGCGCTCGACCGGGCGATCGGCCGCTTCCTCGAGGTGATGTTCGCCTTCCCCAACCTGTTCCTCGCCCTGCTGCTCATCACGGTCTTCGAGGCGACGCCCGTGACGCTGATCGCCGCCGTCGGCATCGGCACCGCCCCCGGCTACGCCCGCATGGTCCGGGGCCAGTTCCTGGCCGTGAAGGGGGCCGGCTACGTCGAGGCGGCGCGGGCCCTCGGCCATTCCCGCCTGCGGATCCTGCGCCGGCACATCCTGCCGAACGCGATGCGGCCGCTCGTGGCGATGATCACGCTCGGCGTCGGGCAGTCGATCGTCTGGGCCTCCAGCCTCGCCTTCCTCGGCCTCGGCGTGGCGCCGCCCTCGCCCGAATGGGGCGCGCTGCTCGATGCCGGCCGCAACTACGTGACGCGCGCGTGGTGGCTCGAGGTGATGCCCGGCCTCGCGATCATCGTGTTCGCGCTGTCGGTCACGGTGGTCGGGCGCCACGTTCAGGACCGGCTCGACGGGCGCGCGGGGACGCCGTGACAGCCGCCGGAGAGACCATGACGCCGTCCGCGAACCGTGCGCCCGGGAGTGCCGCCCCGCCCCTCGTCGCCGTCGAGAACCTGGTCGTGTCCTTCGGCCGCGGCGGGCCGGAGGGGGCGGCCGTGCGGGGCGTGTCGTTCACCCTCGCGGAGGGACGCTGCCTCGCGATCGTCGGCAAATCCGGTTCGGGCAAGAGCGTGACGGCGCGCAGCCTCGTCGGCCTGCCGGGCCGCCACGCGGTCGTGCGCGCGGACCGGCTCGCCTTCGCCGGGCGCGACCTCACGGGGCTCGGTGACCGCGCCTGGCGCGGCATCCGCGGCCGGGAGATCGGCTTCGTGCTGCAGGACGCCCTGGTCTCGCTCGATCCGCTGCGGCCGGTCGGGGCGCAGATCGCCGCGGCTTTGCGCCTGCACGGCGCGCCGGCTCCGCCGTCCCACGTCGCCGACCTGCTGCGGCAGGTCGGCGTGCCCGAGCCGGAGCTGAAGGCCCGGCAGCTGCCGCAGCAGCTCTCCGGCGGCCAGCGGCAGCGCGCCCTGATCGCCGCCGCGCTCGCCCTCGACCCGCGCTTGCTGATCGCCGACGAGCCCACCACCGCCCTCGACGTCACCGTCCAGGCCCAGGTGCTCGCCCTGCTCGAGGAGACCCGCGCCCGCGGCAAGGCCCTGATCCTGATCAGCCACGACCTCGCGGTGGTCTCGCGCATGGCCGACGAGGTGCTGGTCATGCGCTGCGGCGAGGTGGTGGAGCGCGGCGCCGCCGCGCAGGTCTTCGGCGACCCGCAGGCCGCGTACACGCGAAGCCTCATCGCGGCGATCCCCTCGGCGCGCTCGCGCGGCAGCCGGCTCGCCCCGGCCTCGAGCCCGCGCCATGGACATGCGGCACCGGTCGGCACGGCCGCGGCGCGGAGCGGGGTCCCGCCTGCCCCGCCGCCCGCGACCCTGCTGCGCGCGGACGGGCTGGTGAAGCGCTTCACCGGACCGGACGGCCGCCCGAGCGCGGCGGTGGACGGAGTCTCCTTCGCGCTCTGCCGCGGCGAGACCCTGGGGATCGTCGGGGAATCGGGTTCCGGCAAGTCGACGCTGGCGCGCCTCGTGATGGCGCTGGAGGCGCCCGACGAGGGCAGCGTCACCCTGCTCGGCGAGCCCTGGAGCGCGCGGCCCGAGGTGGCCCGCCGGGCTCTGCGTCGCGCGATCGCGATCGTCTACCAGGACCCGCTCAGTTCCTTCGATCCGCGCTGGAGCGTGGCGCGGATCCTCGAGGACGCGATCCCTCCCGACGAGCCCGGCCGGCGCGGCCGGGTCTCCGAGCTGTTCGGCCTCGTCGGCCTGCCGGAGGCCCTGGCCGGGCGGCGCCCGCTCCAGCTGTCGGGCGGGCAGCGCCAGCGGCTGGCGATCGCCCGGGCGATCGCGCCGCGGCCCGCCGTGATCGTCTGCGACGCGCCGGTCTCGGCGCTCGACGTCTCGATCCAGGCCCAGGTGCTCGATCTCCTCGGCGACCTCAAGCGCCTGCTCGGCCTGAGCACCCTCTTCATCTCGCACGATCTCGGCGTGGTCCACCACCTGGCCGACCGGGTGCTGGTGATGAGCCGGGGCCGCGTGGTCGAGAGCGGGACGGCCGACGAGGTCTTCCTGCGCCCGCGCGCCGACTACACGCGGCGCCTCGTCGCCGCCGTCCCGCGCCTCGCGCACCGGGCCGACCCCGCGCTCCACCGGAAGGGAAATGCCGCATGACCGCGCTGCACATCAACGCCTTCGTGATGAACACGGTCTCGCACATCCAGCACGGGCTCTGGCGCCACCCCGAGGCGCGCCAGGCCGATTTCGACGACGTCACCGTCTGGGTCGACCTTGTGCGGACCCTCGAGGCCGGGCTGTTCGACGCGGTGTTCTTCGCCGACGTCGTCGGACTCTACGGCCCGGTCGGCGGCGACTACACGGTCAATGCCCGCGAGGGCCTGCAGATCCCGAGCCACGACCCCTCGGTCCTGCTCTCGGCGCTCGCCGTCAGTACCGAGCATCTCGGCCTCGCCTTCACCAGCTCGGTGCTGCAGGCCCATCCCTTCGAGTTCGCCCGCCGCGCCTCGACGCTCGACCACATCAGCCGCGGCCGCATTGCCTGGAACATCGTCACCTCGACCCAGGAGAACGCTGCGCGCAACTTCGGCCTCGCCCGGCTGACGGAGCACGACGAGCGCTACGAATGGGCCGAGGAGTACCTGGACGTCGTCTTCAAGCTCTGGGAGGGGTCGTGGGACGAGGGTGCGCTCGTGAAGGACCGGGCGCGCGGCGTCCTGGCGGATGCGCGCCGGATCCACCGGATCAACCACGTCGGCCCGCGCTACCGCGTCGAGGGACCCCACCTGCCCGCCCCCTCGCCGCAGCGCACGCCGCTCCTGTTCCAGGCGGGCTCGTCCCCCGCCGGGCGCGCCTTCGCGGCGCGCAACGCCGAGGCGCAGTTCATCTCGGCCCCCGGCCCGGAGGCGGCGGCGGCGCTGATCGCCGAGACGCGCGACCTCGCCGAGCGCGTCGGCCGCCGGCGCGAGGACATCAAGTTCTTCCAGGGCTTCGCCTTCGTGATCGGCAGCACCGAGGAGGAGGCGCAGCGGCGGGAGGCGGAGCTCGACGCCTATGTCAGCATCGACGGCTTCCTGGCCCATTCCAACCTCGGGGTGTCGCAGGACGACGGCCGCCCCCTGCCGCCCGAGACGCTGCTGAAGGACATCCGGACGAATGGCGGACGCAGCCACATCGCGTGGCTGCGCCAGCGCGAGCTCGGCCACGAGCCGACGGTCGGCGATCTCGGCCGGCTGGTTGCCCGGCGCCACCCGCGGCTGGTCGGCACGCCGGACCAGATCGCCGACGCGCTCGCGCTCTGGCAGCGGGCAGGCATCGACGGCGTCAACCTGATCAACTGGACGATCCCGGGCTCCTACCGCGAGTTCAACGAGCACCTGTTGCCGGTGCTGCAGCGGCGCGGTCTCGCCAAGCGCGAATACGCCCCGGGCAGCCTGCGCCGGAAGCTGTTCGGCCGCGACCGGCTCGACGACCGGCATCCCGCGGCGCGCTGGCGCGGCGCCTTCACGCCGCGCCTCGCGGCCGAGTGAGCCCGGCGCGCAACCCGCCGCACCGGCCGTCGACCGGCAGGTCCGGCACGGGCCGCGGGGCACTGCGCGTGCCGCCGCGGCGGCACGCGAGAGCGTGGCATCGGCCTTCGGGCGCGCGAGGGTCGTCCGGTCGAACGGGTCCAGGGGGGCCTCGACGAGGCGCTCCCGGGATCCGTGACGAGGACGTTCCTCCGCTACGCCGAGTGAGCCGGGCCCGCCGCCGCCGTGCCGGCCGGGCCGCGCAACGACGCGACGATCCCGCGCTTGAGCGCGCCGAAGCGGGGATCGGCAAGCAGGCTCTCGTAGCGGCGCGGCCGCCCGAACGGCACCGGGATCTCGGCGGCGACGCGGCCCGGACGGGCGGTGAGGACGAGGACGCGGTCGGCCAGGAACAAGGCCTCCTCGATGTCGTGGGTGACGAACAGCACCGTGGCGCCGGTAGCCTCCCGCGCGTCGAGGAGCAGCTCCTGCATCGACAGGCGGGTCTGCGCGTCGAGGGCGCCGAAGGGCTCGTCCATCAGGAGGAGACGCGGCTCGGAGATCCAGGCCCGCGCGATGGCGACCCGCTGGCGCATGCCGCCGGAGAGCTCGTAGGGGGCGTGGTTCTCGAAGCCGGACAGGCCCATGAGCTCGACGAGCCTCGCCGCGCGCGGTCCGTAGACCGAGGCCGGCACGCCGGCGAGGCGGGGCGCGAAGGTGATGTTGTCGCGCACGGTGAGCCAGGGAAAGAGCAGCGGCTCCTGGAACACGATGCCCCGGTCGGGACCCGGCGGCGGCACCGGGCCGCCGTCGACGGCGACGCGCCCGTCCGTGGCGGCCTCGAAGCCGCCGAGCAGGTCGAGGACGCTCGACTTGCCGCAGCCGCTCGGGCCGAGCAGGCAGACGAACTCGCCCTCGCGCACCGGGAACGAGAGGTGCTCGAGCGCCGTCGTGACGCGGCCGGCGCGACCGCGATGCGCTTGCCGGCGAGCTGCTTGACGTCGGCGATCTCGGAGCGGACCACGAGCCGCTCGCTGGTGGCGACGATCTCGGGCGAGCCGAGGATCCGCAGCGGCAGGCCGCGGGACAGGCCGGCGACGATCGGCGTGCTGCCGAAGACCGCGAAGTCGGTCTGACCGGAGGCGAGGCGCTGCAGCGCCGGCCCGCCCGAGGGGAACGGCACCCACTCGACCCGGGTGGCGAGCGCGGCGTCGAAGGCCTTGTCGTGCTTGCCGATGACCCAGGCGCGGGGCGCGGTGAGGTAGCCGATGCGCACGACGTCCGGCGGAGCGCCCTGCGCGCGGGGGCGAGCGGGCAGCGCGGCGGCCCCGAGGGTGCCCGCGCCGAGGGCCACGAGGTCGCGACGGGAGACGGAGGCGGGGCCGGATGTCATCAGTGTCGGTCTCACGTGTAGAGCGGAGTCGGCGTGATCGTCCCGTTGAGCGCGAAGTTGCCCACCTCGCGCGCCTTGTAGACGACGGGATCGTGCAGGGTGTGGGTGCGGATGTTCCGCCAGAACCGGTCGAAGCCGTAGCGGCTGCTGGTGGCACGGGCGCCCATCAACTCGAAGATCTGCGAGGTGACCTGGAGCGCGGTGCGGCTCGCATGCACCTTGGCGGCGTAGATCGCGGCGGCGACCTCGGTGCGTCGCGTCGGCGTGAGGCCCTCGCCCTGCGCGACCGCGGCCTCGAACGCCTCCCCGGCCGCGGCGGTCAGCGCCGCGCTCGCCCGCACCTCGACGTCGAGGTTGCCGATGTGCTCGAGGATGTAGGGATCCTCGCGCGCCGCCGCGACGCCCGAGGCCTGCCAGGGCCGCGCCTGGGTGCGGATGTACTCCGCGGCCTCCGTGAGCGCGCCCTCGGCGGTGCCGACGTAGAAGCCCGCGATCAGCATCTGGTGCAGAGGCACCACGAGAGTGGTCAGGGGCGAGAGCGCCGGCGCGGCGGGTGGCAGGGCCTCGCCCAGGATCTCGTCGCGCGCGACCCGCACGTTCTCGAAGGCGATGCTGCCGCTCTCCGTCAGGCGCTGGCCGAAGGCGTCCCAGTCGTTGCCGTGAGTCACGCCGGGCCGGTCGCCCGGGATGACGATCACCGCGAAGCCGCCGCCGAGCTCGGCGCGCAGGGTGATCCGGTCCGCCACTGCGGCGTTCGACGCGAAAGTCTTGCGCCCATTCAGCCGGAAGTCGTCCCCGTCGGGCACGAGCACGGATTCGGGATCGCGCGGGTTGGAGGCGCCGCCCCAGAACCAGCGATCCCTCGCCGAGGCCAGGGCCAGGCCCTCGCGCTGCGCCGGGCCGGCGCGCCAGAGCGCGTTGGTGCGATGGAGGTAGTGGTAGCTCAGGAGCTGGGCGATCGCGGTGTCGGCGCGGGCGACGATCCGCACCGCCGCGAGCGCCTGCGCGAAGGACCCGCCCCCGCCGCCGTACTCGCGCGCATCGAGGAGGGTGAGGAGCTTGGACTCCCGCAGCAGCGCCAGCTCCCGCACGGGACGGGCCGCGAGGCGCTCGCGGGTGTTGGCGTCCGCCCGCAGGTCGTCCGCGACACCTTGCGCCAGCGCGGACCAGTCCGGCGCGCCGTCCCGCACCGCTCCGTCGTTGGTCTCAATCGTGGCCATGTCGGTCCCCGCGTGTCCCGCAAGCCCCCTCACCACGCGGCCAGGATGGTTCCCTTGAAGCGCGCCGCGACCGCGTCCTTCACGGGCTGCGAGCGGTAGATCTCGATGAAGCGGCGGATGCGGGGATCGTCCTTGCGGTCCTCGCGCGCCGCGAAGACCAGGGTGAAGTACGGCTTCGCCTCCGCATCGGCGGTCTCGGCCACCAGCGCCTTGTTCAGGTCGAGGCCGGCCAGGTAGGCGTAGTTGCTGGAGACGAAGGCGACCGCGACGTCGTCGAGGGAGCGGGCGAGCTGCGCCGCGTCGAGTTCGACGATCTGCAGCGCCTTCGGGTTCTGCGCCACGTCGCGCAGGGTGGCGTCGAGGCCGGCGCCGGGCCGCAGGGTGATGAGGCCCGCCTTCTGGAACAGGAGCAGCGCCCGGGCGGCGTTGGTGGGGTCGTTCGGGATCGCGATCCGGCTGCGGTCCGGCACGTCCGCGACCTTGGCGTACTTCGACGAGTGGAGCCCGGCCGGCACCAGGAGCGATTCGTCGAGGGCGACGATCCGGTAGCCGCGCGCCTTCACCTGGTTGGCGAGGTAGAAGCGGTGCTGGAAGTTGTTGAGGTCGATGTCGCCGGCGTCGAGCGCGGCATTGGGCTGGTTCCAGTCGCTGAACTCGATGATCTCGGCCTTGAGCCCCTCCTTGTCGGCGAGCCGCGCGGCGTCGCGCAGCACGTCGCCGTAGGGGCCTGCGGAGACCCCGACCTTGAGGGGTCCGTCCGCCCCCTGCGCCGCCGCGCAGATCCCCACCAGCGCGACGAGCGCCAGGGCCGCCGCCCGGAACCGAACACCTCTCACCATGACCAACCTCTCCCCTGTCGCGGCCCGCGAACGCCTCGGCCGCATGGATGGATGACCCGCGAGGCCCGGGGCGCCGGCCCGGAGCCGTGCGGTGCGTCAGAGCGGCGCCGGGATCCCGTGGCGCTCGGCCAGCACCTCGAGGATGCGGCGCGTGTCGGCCACGAAGCGCAGCCCGTTCGCGTGCTCGACGCGGTCCGGCACCGGGCCGGCCTCGCCGAGCACGAGGACCGGCAGCGACTGATGGTCCTCGCCGAGGAGCGCCGCCACGGGATGCCGCGGCCGGGGAAAGGACAGGCGCTGGACCTCGATCTTCCCGGCGAGGTCGGGATGGCTCGCGAGCACGCCCTCGATCTGGTTGCTGTCGGGGCAGAACACGCTGCGCCCCGGCTGCCGGGGATCCTCGAAGGCGGGCTGAAGCAGGAAGAGGCGATCTCGGCTCATGCGGTGCTCCGGGCTCGTGTACGGCCCCGCTCGACGGGCGGCAGCGCGTG
Source organism: Methylobacterium crusticola (assembly GCF_003574465.1). Lineage (GTDB taxonomy): Bacteria > Pseudomonadota > Alphaproteobacteria > Rhizobiales > Beijerinckiaceae > Methylobacterium > Methylobacterium crusticola. Next base: position 11,961 of record NZ_QOWC01000004.1, on the reverse strand, counting down.
TTAGTTGAGTTTGATGCTAGAGTATATCGAATTCTGGGGCGGGCGATCACGCTGCGCGCGGCAACGCCCTTCGCGCACCCGGCCGCAATGCGAGACCGCCCCCGGCCCTACGAGCGAGCCTGTCGGACAGCGTCCGCCACCTGGATTGGCCGCGGCAGCAGGCCGAGGCGCAGGAACGTGTCGGCGATACGCTGCTGTCCGGCGACGACTTCTGGCCCAAGTGGTGCGACGCCCCAACTCTGGCGGCTGAGGGCGCGCGCGAGGATCGGAACCGGCATGCCGATCGCCGGACTGAGCTCCTGCGCCGCCGCCTCGGTCACCCCGTTGGTTTCGCGGTCGACCACCGAGATCGCCGCGAGCACGGCGTCGATGGCCTGTGGCTGCGAGTCCGTGAACGACCGCTCGCCGACGTAGAACTGATGGTTCGCCGCGAGCCCGGTCGCGTCCTGCAGGATGCGGGCGCCGCTCGCTACCTCGACGGCGGCCAGGAACGGATCCCAGATCACCCAGGCGTCGATCGACCCGCCGTCGAACGCCGCCCGCCCATCGGCCGGCGCGAGGAAGATGGTCTGTATGTCGGTGTAGGCGAGTCCGGCCTCCTCCAGCGCGCGAACGAGCAGGTAGTGAACGTTCGAACCTTTGTTGAGCGCGACCTTCTTGCCCTTCAGGTCCGCGACGGAGCGGATCGGGCTGTCCTTCCGGACAACGATCGCCTCACTCTTCGGAGCAGGCGGCTCGTGGGCGAGGTAGACGAGGGGCGCGCCCGCGCTCTGGGCGAAGATCGGCGGCGTCTCGCCGACCACGCCGATATCGATGGCCTTGACGTTGAGCGCCTCGAGGAGCTGGGGACCGCCCGGGAACTCCCGCCACTCGGCCCGGAACCCCAGGGGTTTGAGCGCCGGCTCGAGGCTGCCGCGCGCCTTCAGCAGGAGCATCGTGCCGTACTTCTGGTAGCCGACCCGCAGCACGCGATCGGCCCGCGCCGGGCCGGTGGTTGCGAGCGACGCGAGGGCTGCGGCAGCACCGGCCGCGAAGGAACGCCTGGTGAGCGTCATGACGGGAGACCTTTCGTCTGGAGGGGGTCGGAACGGGATTGCGGGCTGGCGGCTGTCCGATGCGAGGCGCGTCCGGCGAGCGCGAGGAATCCGCAGGGACGTCACATCACCAGTGCAGCGTCCGACCGCGCTGCGGTCGCACGCTGCACTGGTGATGTGAAGGCATTGCGTGAGACGAACAACGGTCGCTTCGTTGAGAGACGCTCCAGCGGCCGTCCGGCCGGAACCTGACCTTCGGGTGTACCTGGACGTACGCGAACCGTCCGGCCTCGACGTGGCCGCGGGTTTCGACAACCTGGAACCCGCTGCCGTGGCGCCGCGTCTGACGCACTCGCGACGATGTCGGTGCTCGCATCGTCTCAGCTCTTGGTCGAGGGTGCCACGATCTCCACTACCCGGTCGGTATGCTGCGACGTGTCATCGTCTTCCTCTATCTTCTTCTTGGCAGATCGACTCGGTGCGGTGATCGGCGAGACGTCATCGCCGATTGGTTCACATCGGCAGTCGGATCGATGCGCGTTCAGCCGATCTGACCGTTGATGTCGAACTGCTTGGCAAACACCAGGCTCTGCGATGTCTCCCGGTCACGGCGGTCGGCCGAGCCGTCGCGGTCTCGATCGGCCCAAGCCGGTCCCGGGATGCCGGCGCGGGCCGCGCCTCGCGGGGCGATGCCGCGGCCGCTGATGCTCCGGTACGCCGTCGACGGATCGGAGGTCGGACGGGGCCGAGGACGGGACCAAAGGCTCATCGAGGCACCTCTCCCTGCCGTGATCCGAACATTACAGAATGACGTCGTTCGACAGATCGATCCCATGGTAGAATTTTCACGACAATCAAGTCTATAGTTTTTATTGCTTTAGATCATTGGATTCATGGAACGATCTCGCCGTCGCCGCTCTCGCTTCAAGCGTGACCTTTTTCCGCGAAGCGGAACAGGTGTCCGTCGGGAACGCGGGAGCTCAGGGCTCCGCCGGGATCGGCAGCGACCCGCTCCGACACCGCTTCCTCAGACACGCTCTGTATCCGGTCATTTCCGGAAGGAACGCGGTGGACCGGGCCCGTGCCAGTCGGTGTGACAGGATTTCCTGTTTTCTGCTCCTCGATTTGGGCTTTGTCGCGCGGACCTGGCATCGGGGAAGATCGTTCCTCGACCCCGCGCCACAGCGCGGACTTCAGCGTAGGAGGAAGCCGATTGCGATGAGGATCATCGTGATGCAGGAGGCGACGGCGATGAGTTCCGGCGTCGGCTCGCCCGGATGGGGGCGCGAGGGCGAGGAGCGGCGTGACATTCCCGTCTTGCGTCCGTGCGGAAGGCGGTCAGCGGGCGAGACGGCGCTCGCCCCGCGTCCGCTGCGGAAGCAGCGCCCTCGCGGCGGCGAGAACCTCGCGCTCTCCTCGGAAGATCTGGCCATCGAGGCGGTCGTAGGGGGCGCCGGCCGCGAAGAAGCGAACCTGAAGGTGATCCTCCGGGACGATGATGCCGATAGCCGACTGGCCGATCTCGAGGACGTGCACGCGCGTGGTCATGGCAAAGGTCTCCCGGCGCCGCTTGTCGGGACGGCATGGTGAGGTCACGCTGTTGGGCAGGTGGTCGCGCGCTCAGGCCGGACAGCCGCCGAGCACGCCGGCTGGCCGGCGCAAGCAGAAAGTCGTTCTCCGGGAGGAAACGCGCGTGTTCACGACCGAAACCTTTCTCGCGCGAGACGGATACAGGGTGCGTGACGCACACATGCCGCTCTAGCCTTTGATGACGCAGCGCAATCTGTCGTGGACCAAATCAGCGCGGCTCGAGACGAAGTCTTGATATAAAAAAGAAATCTCCAGCCAACGCATCGAGAATGTCCGGATTCGATCGGAGGGTCAACGGAATGGATTTTCGAATTCGACGGGATGCGAGACAGGCTGTCCTCCGCGGGCTTGGCCGCGCAGGACAGCGTGCGCGCAACGCAGGACAAGCGCGTGCTGTCGTGGGATCTCGAACCACGCCTCGTTCCGAGGCAGCGGGCGCGTCCAATCACCGTCACCACGTCCGGCGGGCGTCCTCGTCGCGCGATGTGGCCGACGTGATCACGGTGGCATCGGCGCGCGTGCCGGTCCTGTCCACAACGGCCGCGCGCGTCGAATCGGCCGGCCAGCGTCGCGAACAGCACTCCATCGAGGCTTCGGGCCGCGAGCGCGCGGCGGAAGCGGAGGTGGGCGGTGCGCTCGGGCGTGGGCTCGTGGGCGGCAAAGCCACAGAGCCGGTGGAAGCGCGCGGTCATCCGGAGCCTCTGCGCGCTTCGCATCCGACAGGTCGTACCAGGCGGCCCGAAGCAAGCCCTTGAACGGCGCCGGGGACGGCCAGGCCCGCTCGCCGCGGGGCGCGGCGCAGAGCGGAGCCAGAACCCGGCCGGTCCCGGACCAGTCGATCAGGGCGGCGCGCGCAAGCCTCATCACGACCAGACACGAGTCGCGCGCCCGCACGTTGACGGCGATGGAACCTGCCCGCGATCAGTGCCGGTGCGTGCCGACGTCGCCGGCATCGAACGGCTCCGCGGCGATGCGCACGAGTTCGGCGTCCCGCACCGGGGAGGCCGGCACGGAGGCTCCCGAACGGCGCGGCGGGATGCGGACCCGCAGCCAGCCGTTGGCATCGACGAGGAGGCGCGTGCCGTCGAGCTGGTCCTCGTCGCAGCCCGACATCAGAGCGAGCGCCGAGACGGCATCGGGGGAGCCGGACATGCAGTCAAAACCGGACGGGACCGCGTCGGTCTCCCGCGCGGCGAGGAGGACGCGCGTCAACGGCACGCCCGGCGGCGCGGCCTCGGGCGACGGGGTCGCGCCGCCCAGGGCGACGGTGATCTCGACCGGCCCGGCCCGGTCCGGGCGGCCGCGCAGCAGGGTGCCGCCGTCGCGGCACCGGACCGGGAAGCCGGGAAGCAGGACGGGGTGGGCCCAGGTCTCGTTCAGGCGGGCCGCACTGCCGGCGACACGGGCACGGAAGTAATCGATCAGCTGCCAGCGCTCGCGCGGCTCGAGCCGGGCGATGGTGCCGTGCGGGAACGGCGTGTGGCCGATGGGGTCGAATGTCGTGGTGAGCCAGCCGTAGAGGTCGCCGTCGGCCCGCTGCCACAGGCCGTAGGGTGTCGGATCGGACGGATCGTCGCGCGGGCGGAAGCAGGCGGCCGTGCAGTGACGGCGCAGGATCTTCTCGCCGCGCAGGATCGAAGCGGCGGTGAAGCCCGTCTCCGAGCGTTGGAAGCTCGTCGGCCAGGCCGGTTTGGCGAGAAGAGCGAGGTTGGGATTCGGCAGCCAGACGAGGGCGACGAGGGCGCCCGCGGGGCCGATCAGACGGGTGCGGCGCCAGAGCAGGCCGGCAAGGCCGGCGAGCCCGGCACTGAGGAAGGCCGCGGCACGCCACAGCTCCTTGGCGAAGTAGGGCTCGTCGATCCGAGACAGGTCGGGCTGGAGCGGGAAGGGCCAGACGGCCTGCTCGTGCGCACCGGGCGGCAAGCTCGCAAGGGCCACCGCCCCGACGAGCACGGATGCCCCGAGAACGAGTTCCACCGCGATGCTCGTGACGAGCGGCCCCGACCCGTTCCGCGTCATGGCGGGCGTCAGGACGAAGCGGTTGAGTGCCGCGAGGGCGAGCAGGCCGGCAAAGCCGAGGGTCTTGGCGAGGGCGACGCGCCCGTAGAGCGTGCCGAACAGGCCCCCGATGTCACCGACGAGCGGCAGGGACTGGAGCACCGCCGTGACGGCGACGACCCCGACGGCGGCAAGCCCGAGCCAGGAGAAGCGCCGCACCGCAACTCTCGCCGCCGTGACGGGACTCCGTGCCACGGCGATGAGGAGGCCCGGCAAGGCGCCGAGCCAGAGCCCGGCGGCGATCACGTGCAGCGCGACGAGAAGCGGAAGGAATGGCACGTCCGAGGCCGCGGCGTGGCCGAGGCGCGGCTGCAAGCCAAGGGCGCCCGCGGCGAGGCCGGCGGCGAGCAGCACGCGCGGTTGCGAGCGCAGCGTTCCCATCGTGGCCTGGGCGAGCGCCAGGAGCCCCGCCTGCGCGAGCAGCGCGCGGCCGAAGGTCGTGCCGCCCGCCACGAGCCGGGCCGCGGCCCACCAGCCGCGTTCTGCGTCCGTCAGCAGCCTGGCGTGCAGGAGCAGCCACGACACCATGGCGAGGATTGCGACGGTGAGCGCGGCGCGCGCCAGGCGCCGCAGCGACGTCCAGACCCGCTCCGGCCCGGCCGCGGCCGGGCCGGAGAGCAGCGCCGCCAGGACGAGCGTCCCGAATCCCGTCAGGCCCGCTGCCAGTCCGACGCCCCGCGCGAGGCGAGCCAGCAACTCGAGGGCGGCATGCGCGTCCACATCACGGCTTGACGGTGAAGGTGAAGCGGCCGGTCGTGCGGTGCGTGTCGACCGAGGTGGCCGCCCAGTCGACGGTGTAGAGGCCCGGCGGGAGGTCGCGCAGGCGGACCGTCAGGCCCTTCGCGTCGCCTGCCAGATGCGCAGTCCCGGCGTCGACCCGCCTGCCGGCCGCATCCTTCACGACGATGCTCGACAATGCCTCCTCGAGCTTCTCGGTGAAAGCGATGGTGAGCTCCTGCGGCGGCGTCCGCACCGTGCCGTCGACCGGCGGCGACGCGCTGACGAGGTGCGCGTGGGCGAAGGCGGGTGTCGGCACCGCATGGGCGAGCAGCGTCAGAACGGTCATGCCTGCGCACCATCCGAGCCCGCGCGACCGGACCCGCTCGTGCGACGCACTCGTCACCATTGCACCACTCCCTTCTGCCAAATCAGGATTCTGTCGCGGACGCGGAAGAGCAGCGTCGTGAGCGCCGAGAACAGCAGCGCCATCACGAGCAGGCCGGCGTAGAGGTGCCCGTAGGCGGTCCAGCCACGCGCCCAGTCGATGTAGTAGCCGAGGCCCGCTTTGACGCCGATCATCTCGGCGACGACCAGCACCGCGATCGCGTGGCCGAGCCCCATGAACAGGCCGACGAAGACGTGCGGCAGCGAGGCCGGCACCGTGACCCGCAGGAGCAGGAAGCGCTGGTCGGCGCCCAGCGTGCGGGCGACGTCGTAATAGGCCTTGTCCACCCCCGCTACCCCCGACCACGTCAGGATCGTGACCGGGAACCAGGTCGCCAGTGCGACGAGGAAGATCCCGGCGCTGAAGCTCGACGGGAACAGGAACAGCACCAGCGGGATCAGGGCCGTGGTCGGGACCGGCCCGACGAAGCGCAGGAGCGGGCTCGTCCAGTAGCTGACCCGCCTCGTCCAGCCGGTGGCGAGCCCCGTGAGGAAGCCGGCGGTCGCCCCGAAGGCGAGACCCAGTCCGAGCAGGACGAGGGACGCCTTCACGCTCTCGAGGAGGCGCGGGTAGTCGGTGACGTAGGCGTGGAGCAGCCCCTGGGGTGGCGGGAAAAACGGCATCGGCCAGTAGCCCGTCTTCGCCGAGGCGACCTGCCAGACCGAGAGCAGGACCGGCAGCGCCACGAACCAGGGTCCGTTGTGCCCCAGCCAGCGGTTGACGCCGCGCAGGAGCGGGCCGAGCAGGAACCCGAGGAGCAGCAGCACTCCGACCAGCCCCTCCCCGACGCCGACATGGGTCGTGAGCGCGATGTCCTTGATGTTCGGCCAGGACACCGTGACCGCGCCGGCGGCGGCCCAGGCGAGGGCCGCCCATGCCACGATCGGATGGCGCTCGGGGAGATGTCGGGACCGGCCGGCCAGGATGCTGGCCCGGTCGCCCGTGATCGCGTGTTCGTGCACGGTCGCTGCTTCCTCGGGGGGACCTGTGGGCGGGAAGGCTCAGGCGAGGACGTCGACGACGATCCGCTCGGCGAGGGCCTTGGGATCGGTGCGGGGCCGGATGATCCCGACCGAGCGGAGATCGCTCGTGTAGAGTTCGACCTCCTCGCGCAGCCGCTTGCCGCTGCCGAAATGGTGCTCGTGCGTGTGGCTGCGGATGATCTCGCCCAGGATCGGCTCCGCGATCGGACTGTAGGCGGTGAAGATCTTGGCTGCCTCGTCGGGATTGGTCTTGACCCAGTCGGCGGCGTCGAGGAGCGCGCGGGTCAGGGCGGCACTGGCGGGCTTGTTGTTCTCCGCGAAATCCTTGCGCACCGCGATGCCGCAGCACGACAGATCCTTGTAGACGCCCGAGGAGAGGCCGCCGATCTCGTGCAGTTTGCCCTCGTTGTTCTTCAGGACGAGGTAGATGCCGGGATCGGCGTCGACCGCAGCCTGGATCTCGCCCTTCTTGATCGCCTCGCCCAGGAGATCGACGGGATAGACGCGCCAGTCGACCTCGTTGGCTGGATTAATCCCGGCTTTGTAGAGCTGCACCGACAGGAAGTTCTTGCCGGCGCTCGCCATGTCGACGACGCCGATCGACCTGCCCTTGAGCGACTTGTAGTCGACCTCCTGCGAGCCGGTGGCGGAGATGACGCGGATGCAGCCGCCGTGCAGTGCGCCGGTGAAGCGGACGTTGATGCCCTGCTCCAGCGGCTTCAGGAAGCGCAGAATGAAGTTGACGGTGGCGTCGATCTTGCCCGAAGCCACGGCTTCGAGGCTGCCGTCGAAGTTCGAGCCGAACTTCACGATCTCGACGTCGAGGCCGTGCTTGGTGAAGAAGCCCTTCTCGGCGGCGGCCGGCACTGAGATCAGGCATATGCCGGTGCCGCTCCAGCCTAGCCTGACCTTCAGGGGCGCACTCTGGGCGGGCGCCGGCAGCAGGGCGGAGGCGAGGGGCGTACCCAGCGCCAGGGCTGACGCCCCGGCGAGGACGCTGCGCCGGGACGGACGCGGGAGGACGGTGTCGTCGGACATGGCTGAGGCTCCTTAAGTGGACGGGTCCGGGGTTTCGGAGGCTGAGGGCGGCTACCAGCTCACGTCGAGGCCGAGCAGGGCCAGGCTCTCACGGCGCAACTCCACGAGGCGCGGGTCGCCGCGGTGGCGCGGGTAGGGAAGGTCCACGGGGAAGTCGGCCTTCACGGTCGCCGGCCGATCGCTGAAGACGACGACGCGCGTGGCGAGGAACAGTGCCTCCTCGACGTCGTGGGTGACCAGAAGGGCGGTGAAGCCCTTGCGCTGCCACAGCGCGACGAGTTCTCCCTGCATGGTCAGGCGGGTCAGCGAGTCGAGCTTCCCCAGCGGCTCGTCGAGGATCAGGAGCGAGGGGTCGTTGACGAGGGCGCGGGCCAGCGCCACGCGCTGGGCCATGCCGCCCGAGAGCTGGTGCGGGTACGCCTTCGCGAACTGCGTCAGCCCGACGAGCGCCAGGGCCTCGTCGATCCGCCCGGCCTGGCTCCTGAGCCTGCCCTGGGCCTGCGGCCCGAGGGCGACGTTGTCGCGCACCGTGCGCCAGGGAAACAGGGTTGGGTCTTGGAAGACGACGATCCGGGACGGATCCGGTCCCGTGACCGGCCGGCCGTCCTCCCGCAGCGTTCCGCGGGTCGGCGGCTCGAGGCCGGCAACGAGGCGCAGCAGGGTGGACTTGCCGCAGCCGGAGGGACCGAGCAGCGCCACGAACTCTCCGGGGCGCACGCTCAGGTCGATCCGGTTCAGGACCGGCAGGGTCGTCTCGTCGAGATCGAAGGCGTGGCTGACGGTCTCGATGTCGAGGGCGGCGCCCGCCGTCACCTGCGCGGCGTCGCCGATGGCAAGCGCTACCATTGGACGAGACCCTTTTGCCAGGAGAGGACGCGGTCCCGCAGGCGGAACAGCACGGTGATGGATCCGGAGCACAGGAGCGCGAGCACCACGAGGGCGGCGTAGACGTTGGCGTAGGAGGCCCATCCCTGGGCCCACTGCATGTAGAAGCCGATGCCGGCCTTCACGCCGACGAGTTCGGCGACCATCAGCACCGAGAACGCTGCGCCCAGCGCCATGAACAGGCCGACGAAGACGTGCGGCATGGCGGCCGGCACGGCGACCCGCAGGACGAGGAACCAGGGCCGGGCGCCCAGCGTACGGGCGACGTCGTAGTAGCGGGCATTGACGCTGGCGATGCCGGACCAGGTCAGCACCGTGACCGGGAAGCCGGTCGCGAGCGCGATCAGGAATATCGAGGCGCTCCAGCTCGTCGGGAAGGCGAAGAAGGCGATCGGCAGCCAGGCGGTCGCCGGAAGCGGCCCAACGAAGCGCAGCACGGGATGCACCCAGTAGCCGGCCCGCCGCGACCAGCCGATGGCGACGCCTGTCACGAACCCGAGCACGGCACCGATCGCGAAGCCGACGACGAGCAGCTTCATCGAGGCCAGCACGCTGGCGCCCAGCGCGACGTAATCCTCAGTGTAGACCTCGATCAGCGCCTGGGGCGGCGGGAAGAAGGGCAGCGGCAGCCAGCCGAACTTGGCCGAGGCGAGTTGCCAGAGCGTAAGAACGACGCCCGACGCCGTCAGCCAAGGACCCCTGTCGCGGATCCAGGCGCCGCCGCGGGGCCATCGTCGCCCGACCGCGGCGAGTGCGAGGAAGGCCGTGGCGAGCGCGGCCGCGCCGACAGCGAAGCGGCGCGTCTCGAGCCAGTCGCCGAGGTCGGGCCAAGCCTCGGCCGCGGCCGCGGCCGCGGCCCACGCCAGGGCCGCCGTCACGCCCCAGAGCGCGATCGGAGCCTCGCGCCGAGCCTGTTCCGCGGTGTCGATCTGTGTCGCGACGAAGGTTGTCATGGCCTCGGCTATGCTGAGATGCGCGGAGTGGAGGGCTTCGCTCGTCTGGCCGCATCACGCACTATACTCGGGCGACGTCTTTTCGTGGATGAAATTGATTATCGATTTTTCGCGGGTTTGGAGGCTACGCTTCTTCGTACCGCCGTCCGGACGGCCGCCGCGTCCTCCAAGCCCGGAACCGCGGTCCGGGGCTTGCCCGGCGTGAACACCGACATCTCGCCCCCGGGTGCGAGACGCCGGCCCTGGGTGGCGGCGGCGAGCATGGGCGACCGCCACCTTCCGCCGACGAGGATCCGGCGCCACGAGGTCACGCAGGGTTCGGGCAGGAACCGCAGGCGAGAGACCGCCGACGTCGCACCGGCAATGCCTCAGGCACGCGCGCGCAGGTCCGCGGCTTGGGAGATCGTCACGGCTGGTGGTCGTGCAGGGCCGGAACCGGCGGCCCGCCAAGGTGCTGATGCCGCGAAGGCGCCTCGGGCGCTCCAACCGCCCGCGGCGGGTTGCTCGGCCGTCCGCTCGCTGGGCGGCATGCACGCGCGGCGCACCGTGGCGCCGGTGGCGGGCGGCATCGATCCGCCGGACATCGTCGCCGGGAGAGCACACGGGAGCTACGCGAGAATCTGGGTGACGCAAACGGTCAGGCGGCGTGGCGGACCGAGCGCGCGGCGACTTAGGTCCCGTCTTCGAAGACGGGGAACCGTCTCCCGAGCCTGGTCGGGCTGCAGCTCGGCGTACCCGCCCTCGTTCGGCAGAGACACGTCCCGGTTCCGACTGCTTGGCCCGGACCAGTCCACGTGTGGCGTCCGTGGTGCACGGGATCGCGGCGCCCGGCTGCAACCGAGGGCGATGGCAGGGGATGCGCGGCGCGCCGCGGCAACACGGATCGGACAGGGGCGCGGGCATGAGAAAGCCCGCGAAGCCATTGACCCGGCGGGCTTGTGATTGGCGACCCCGGTTGGGCTCGAACCAACGACCTGCCGCTTAGAAGGCGGCTGCTCTATCCAGCTGAGCTACGGAGTCGTGCGCCGAGCCGGTGGTAGCAGGCCGCCCGGAGGCTGTCACCCGCCCCATGGCACCGGCCCGGCGCACCGCGGGGCCGGCCGCCGGGCGTCCATGTGCGACGCCGCACGACGGTCGGGCCGCGCATCGGCTACCCCAGTGTCGGGCAGGTCGCCGCGCTGGCGACCGGAGGGCGGGGAGGCGGGGATGACGACGATCTTCTTCGGAGGCCTTCGCGGCACGGCCGACGGCGAGACGCCCGCCGGGGCGGTCTGGTGCTCGGCCGTCGTGGTCTGCCACGGCTTCGGCGCGCCGACCGGCGCGGCGGCCTGCGACGGGCCGGTCCGGCTCCCGGCCCAACGCCGCTACGCGGGCCTGCGCCGCCTTACGAAGTCGTAATCCACCGGTGAGGTTCGGGCCATCCGCCCGCGGGCATCCTCGGATCCTGGCGGCACGAGCGTGATGCCGCGCGAGGGCGTGTCATGAGGCGGATGATCATCGGTCTGGTCGGCGCGAGCGTCGCCGGCAGCGCGTGTTACGCACAGGGCGGCGATCCGCCGGCCGCGCCGGGCCCGCGGGCGCAGACGGTCGCGCACGCCGACGTCTCGGACGACGGGCACCGCTTCGGCCCCGAGGACCGCCGGGCCTTCACGGAGGCGCGGATCGCGGCGCTGCATGCCGGCCTCACCCTGACGCCCGCCCAGGAGGCCCTGTGGCCCCCCGTCGAGCAGGCCATCCGCGGCCTGATCAAGGTCGGGCGCGACCAGCGCGAGGCGATGCGGGAGCACGGGCGCGACTGGGTCGCCACCAACGCGCCCGAGGCCCTGCGGGCCCGGGCGGATGGCCTCGCGGCCCGGGCCGACGCCCTGCGCAAGCTCGCCGACGCGTCCCAGCCGCTCTACGCCACCCTGGACCAGCGCCAGAAGCAGCGCGCCGTGATCCTCGCCCGGCCGATGGGCGCGCATCCGGGCGGGATGCGGGGGGGTCCCCACCACCGTCACGACGACTGACCCGCGACGGCCCGGGCTTGCGGCCGATCGGGCTTGCGGCTGATCGGGCCGTCGGCCTCTCCGCGCGTCGGCGCTGCCGCGCCGGAGGCCCGGCGGCCCTCCTGGCCCGGATCCGACGGCCGTTCCCGGCCCGCGTCGGCACGACGCGCCGCCGGCCTCCCCGGCGCCGCTCCCCGGCTCCCGGTGGGCGGCGCGCCCGCGTCCCTTCCCCGGGGCCTGCCCCCACGCCCGGCGGCCCGCGCCGCG